>DASXGF010000611.1:0-1657 GCA_036489275.1 Myxococcaceae bacterium
GCTGGGCATCGCGCTGCTGCCGTCGATCATGGCGCGGGATCGGACCGGTCGCGGGTTCGAGGTGGTGGAGGTGGGGCAGGGTGGGGTGAGGCGCCAGGTCGCGCTGCTGCATCGCGGCGAGGGCTACCTCAACGCCGCGGCACGGGCGCTGAAGACCTTCCTCGGCGAGTCCCTGCCGAGCTTCTTCGTACCGACGACGAAGAAGGTCTCGTAGACTGTCCTCCGGTCCGGCGCCTGCCGCCGGAGAGGGGGAGACCGTGCGAGTTGCCTGGGTGGTGGTCGTGTGCGCGCTGGGAAGCGCGGCGCGCGCCGAGGACGTTCCGACGAGGCTAGTGATCCGCAACGTCCAGTGGGACGTCCGAACCGTGGACCTCCCGTCGGGGATGCGAGTCGTCGTGGAAAATGACGACAGTCGGCCACTCGTGGCCGTGGTCAGCGTGGTGGACGTGGGCGGAGCCGATGATCCTCCAGGGAAGGAGGGCCTCGCGCACCTCGTGGAGCATCTCGCGTTCCGCTCGATCCAGGACGGCAAGCACCCCTACAACGACCTGCTGGAGGTCTCGGGGGCGGCTCGCTGGAACGCGAGCACCAGCTGGGACCTGACGACTTACTACGAGGTCGGCTCGAAGCAGACCCTCGATTCGCTCCTCAGCCTGGAGGCAGCGCGCATTGCCCGCCCGCTGGAGGGGGTGACGCCGGAGGTCTTCGCGGCCGAGCGCGAAGTGGTCAAGAACGAGCTGCTCCAGCGCGACGAGCAAGGCGTCTACACCGCCGTGTTCAGCCGACTGTCGGGAGCGGTCTTCCCGGGCGGGCACCCCAACTCGCGGCCGGTCGGGGGCACCGAGGCGTCCATTGCCTCGCTCACCCTCGAAGATGCCAGGGCCTTCGTGCAGAAGTTCTATCGGCCGGAGCGGATGACCTTGCTCATCGCGGGAGACGTCGATCCGGCCGCCCTCGCCAGGTCGCTGGGCGAGAAGATCCCTGCCCAGTTCGTCGATGCGCCCGCGAGCGGCCCAGTGAAAATCGTCCCGCGGCTGCCGGCGAACCCCCGAAAGGTCGAGGACTCGAAGAGCGGCCGCGAGATGATGCGGGTCCGGGCGGCGTCGGATTTCCCCATCGTCTTCGTCGGCTGGCCGCTCCCCAGCGGATAGGATGCCGAGGGCTACCTCGGGCAGTTCGTCGCCCGGATGGCGCGAAACGCGACGGCGTACGCGGTGGGAACGGACGACGATCTCATCGGGGTCGCGGCCACCATCGTTCGGGGGCGCTCGGGGTCGATGCTTCTCTGCTTCGGACGTCTCCGGGAGGGAAAGAATCCAGCGCGCTCCGCCGAGCTTATGACCGACCAGCTGGTAAAGATCTGGGCGCCGTCCACCTCCGACCTGACCGCGAGCGCCACCCAGAGGACGGAGGCCGCGTTCATGGTGCGCAGAAACGAGACCTGGGTCGAGCTCGCCAGCGATCTCGAGGACCTCGGCGAGCGCGCGGTCATGCGTGCCCAGCTCGTGCACGTCACCGGTGAGCCGAACGTCATCAGTCGCGAGCTGCGGAGCATCGGCGAGCTCAGCGCGGGGAAGGTGCAGACCTACGCGTACGACTACCTGTCGCGGAACCGGGCCCGGGTGGTGTACCTCGAGCCGGACGGCTCCTCCGCTCG
>DASXGF010000041.1:0-3098 GCA_036489275.1 Myxococcaceae bacterium
AGGCGTAGGCCTCGAGGAGCCGGTCCGAGTCCGCCTGGGAGAGCAGCCCGGCCTCCACCAGCCTCCGGAGCGCGCGCTGGGTGGAGCGGACGCGGAGGGCGTGGTTGCGGCCGCCGTGGAGGAGCTGCAGAGCCGCGGCGACGAACTCCACCTCCCGGATTCCGCCAGGCCCGAGCTTCACGTCGTCCTCGCGGGCGGTGCTCCGGAGGTCGATCTGCATCTTGAGATCTCGCAGCGCCTCCACCGCGGCGAGGTCGAGCGTCCGCCGCCACACGAAGGGGCCGAGGCCGTCGAGCACCTCCTGTCCGAGGGCCAGGTCGCCGGCCACCGGGCGGGCCTTGATCCACGCCGCGCGCTCCCAGGTGCGGCCCTGCTGCTCGTAGTACTGGAGCATCGCCGGCAGCGAGCTGACCGCCGCGCCGGCCCGCCCCTGCGGACGCAGGTCCAGGTCCACGCGGAAGCAGAAGCCGTCCTCGGTGACGGTGGACATGGTCCGGGCGAGCGCCTCGGCCAGCCGCGTGTAGTAGGTGACCGTGGGCACCGACCCGGCCGTTCCGCCCTCGGTCATCCCGTCGCCCCGGTGGACCAGGACCAGGTCGATGTCCGAGCTCCAGTTGAGGTCCTCGCCTCCGAGCTTGCCCAGGCCGAGGACGACGAAGCCCTCGGGCACGGGCGCTCCGTAGCGCTCGCGCAGCGCGACCTCGAGCAGCGGCAGCGTGGCCCGGAGCAGCGCCTCGGCGAGCGCGGTCTGCTCCCGGCCCAGTGTCTCCATCGGCAGCCCGAGCCACACGTCCCGGGCGGCAAGGCGGAGCGAGTGGCGGGCCTTGAAGCGTCGGAGGCGCCGCAGGATCTCGTCGGGCCCGGTCATCGCGCCGCGCCGGAGGAGCGCGGACAGCCGGAGCTCGAGCGAGGCCACGTCGATGGGGACCCCGGTGCTCGCGCTCCGGTGCACCCAGCGGAGGAGACCCGGCCGCCGCTGGAGGAGTCGCTGCAGGGACTCGCTCGCCAGGACGAGGCGGGCGGCGAGCGCCTCGGCTCCGGGCGCGGTTACGAGCGCCTCCTCGATCCGGAGCAGGCCCCGGGTGACGGATTCCACCTCGCGCGTGGCCCGGATGGCATCGAGCAGGGCCGCCGTGCGCCGCTCGCCCAGCCGATCCGCCAGCGCCTGGAGCTCCCGCGCGGTGCGCTCGGGCAGGCCGAGCGTGCCCGGGCCCACGGCGGTCACGGCGTGGCGATCTGCCCCAGCTGCGTGCGCACCTTCTCGACGTCGGTGGCGTGCTTGAGGAGCACGTTGAGGGTCGCGGCGACCAGCTCGGGGGAGAGGGCCTCGGCGTTCAGCAGGACGAGGCTGCGGGCCCAGTCGAGCGTCTCGCTGATCGACGGCGGCTTCTTCAGCTCGAGGCGGCGAATGCGCTCCACGGCCGAGACCACCTGCGCGGCGAGGGCCGCCGGCACCTCGGGGGCGCGGGTCCGGACGATGCGCAGCTCGCGCTCGCGGTCGGGGAAATCGATGTGTAGGTGGAGGCAGCGACGCTTGAGCGCGTCCGACAGCTCACGGGCCGCGTTGGAGGTCAGCACGGCGCGCGGCGAGAACTTCGCCCGGAGGGTGCCGAGCTCGGGGATGGTGACGGCGGCGTCGGCGAGCACCTCGAGGAGGAAGGCTTCGAACTCCGGGTCCGCCTTGTCCACCTCGTCCACGAGCAGCAGGGCGGGCTGGGGCGAGAGCAGGGCCCGGAGCACGGGGCGGGGGAGGAGGAAGCGCTCGGAGAAGAACACGGAATCGGATGCCGCGATGCGATCCGCCGCCTCGCTGAGCGTGGCCGCGCCGGCCAGGGATTCTCCCAGCTTGTCCTTCAGGATCTGCGTGTACAGCAGCTGCTTCGCGTACTCCCATTCGTAGAGGGCCTTGGCCTCGTCGAGACCCTCGTAGCACTGGAGCCGGAACAGCGGCCGGCCGAGGGCCTGGGACAGGGCACGCGCGAAGTCGGTCTTTCCGACCCCGGCCGGGCCCTCGACGAGGACCGGCTTTTCGAGGCGGTCGGCCAGGAAGGCCGCGGTCGCGATCTCGGTCGAGGCCAGGTAGCCGGTCGCCTCCAGGCGGCCGAGCGCATCGGCCACAGAAGTGAACCCTGCGGGCACCCCTGAAGAAGAGAGCGGGCCTTTGACCGAATTTTCCACGGTGAGTTGGCGTCCCTGTTTCTTGCCGGCCGCAGAGCCGATGCGCATCTCGTGGATATCAGAGGTGCGGCGGTCGGGCACGAACGCTGGTCCGGTGCGTGCAAAGCGGGGTGAGGACGGGGCCCGGGCCGAGGCTCCGCGAGGTGCAAAACGTGAGGTCGCGCGAGCTGAGGACGGGACTGGGACTGGTGGCGTTGCTGCTCCCTGGTGGACTCCTCTTCCTGATCGGGTGGGTGCTCCTGCGAGCGCTGGCCCGGGCAAGTGCCCGCATCCCCGGGGAGACGCGCCCCTCGTTCGAGCTGGGGCGGATGTGGCGGGCGGTGTCGAGCGTCAGCTTCCGCGACGTGCTGCGCGAGGCGCGCGCCGGCCTCTAGAGCTTCGGGTCACCGGCGGAGCCTTGCCGCGGGTCGATTCCCGAGGGGGCCGCCGGTGACCTTCAGGGGCGCGCCCGACTCGGGGGCCCCGCCGCGCGATTCCGCGGAAGAATTTTCAGCCCGCGACCGAAAAACGAGTTCTCGAGCGAGAAAACGAGTTCTCTGAGACATCGCTCGCGCCCAGATTCCGCGAGGTTACGTGTCTAGACGAGTTCTCTGAGACGTTGATCGCCGCGGCGAAGCGGCGTCGAACGAGTTCTCTGAGACGTCGGTTCAGGGCTTGTCGAGGTCGTCGACCAGCTTCTGCCAGGCCTCGTCACCGTCGGTCGGCGGGGCGGCCTTCGGGGGAGCCGCCGGGGCGGGGCGCTGGACCACCACGTTCGGGCCGGAGGGCGACGCCGGCGCCGGTGCCGCGCGGGCCTTCAGCCGCGCCAGCTCCAGCTCGGCCACCTTCAGCGCCCGCGCACGCTCCTGTACCGACTGCTGCAGTCGCGCGACCTCCTGCGCCTTCGCCGCGTCCCGCCGCTCGAGCTCCGCACGCTGCTT
>DASXGF010000071.1:0-11454 GCA_036489275.1 Myxococcaceae bacterium
GGACGAGCTTCTCGTTGGCGTCGTAGTAGCTCCAGGTGTCGACCCGGCCGTCGCCATCGAGGTCCTTCTCCGAGCGGACCTTCTTGCCCTTCTCGAAGTAGAGCGTGTCGTCGACCTTGCCGTCGTAGTCGAGGTCGAGCGTCTCCTTGATGACCTGTCCGTCGGCGTCGAAGAAGTAGACGATGTCGACCCGTCCGTCGCCGTTCAGATCGGCTTCCTTCCGGACCCGTCGCTCCACTGGACGACCCGTCGCGTCCTGCGTGCTGACCGAGTACACCCACACGTCCGGCTTCCCGGTCCGGTGCAGGTCGTAGGCCTGGACGTGCTCGGCCCCGGCGGGCTGGTGGATGTCGGAGCCGACCGAGCCGGTGGGGCCGGTGGCGCTCGCAGGCGCGGGCGTGTGAGCGCACGCCGAGGCGAGCAGAAGCCCGGCAGTGGACAGCACGCATCCCAGCGTTTTCATGGGCATGCATTGTCCCCGAAGCGGTGGGGGGGCACCAGGGGTACACCGGCAGGTCCTGTGGCCGCAGCGTGACCCTTCATGTACCTTCACCGCTGGCCATGCCCAGGAAGAAGCTGTCCACCACCATCTACATCACGCCGGAGCAGAACGCGCAGCTGAAGCTCCTCAACGAGAAGACCAAGGTCCCGGTGGCGGAGTACATCCGGCAGGGCATCGACCTCGTCCTCGAGAAGTACCGCTCGCAGCTTCCGGGGCAGGTCACCTTCGAGGACATCTGACGACTTGGACACGATGAACGGAAAGCACGTCGCGGTGCTGGGGGGCGCCGGATTCCTGGGATCTCACCTCTGCGAGCGGCTCCTCGCGGATGGCGCCGCCTCGGTGGTCTCGGTGGACAGCCTGATCACCGGCTCGGAGGCGAACCTGCGCGAGCTCCGCCAGGACCCACGCTTCCGACACCTGACCCAGGACATCTGCGATCCCTTCGACGTCGACGGGCCGCTGCACCACGTCTTCAACCTCGCCTCGCCGGCTTCGCCCATCGACTACGCGCAGCTGCCGCTGGAGACGCTGCGGGTCGGCTCGCGCGGCACCGAGAACGGACTCGAGCTGGCGCGGCGGAAGGGGGCGGTGTTCTTCCAGGCCTCGACCTCGGAGGTGTACGGCGACCCGCTGGAGCATCCGCAGCGCGAGTCCTACTGGGGGAACGTGAACCCCGTCGGCCCGCGCTCGGTCTACGACGAGTCGAAGCGCTACGGCGAGGCGCTGGTGACCGCGTACCGGCGGACCCACGGCATGTCGGTCCGCATCGTGCGCATCTTCAACACCTACGGACCGCGGATGCGTCTGGACGACGGACGCGTGGTGCCGGCGTTCGTCGCGCAGGCGCTGGCCGGAAAGGACTTCACCGTCTTCGGTGACGGCAGCCAGACGCGGAGCTTCTGCTACGTCTCGGATCTGGTGGACGGCTTCGTCCGCCTCGCGCTCTCCGACGTGCAGGATCCAGTGAATCTCGGGAACCCCGAGGAGATGACCATCCTCCAGTTCGCCGAGGCGGTGCGGGCAGCCGCCGGCGGGGGTGGCCACATCGTCCACCTCCCGTTGCCCAAGGACGACCCGCAGCGACGCCGGCCGGACATCACCCGGGCCCGGCAGTTGCTCGGCTGGGAGCCGCGCACCACCTTGCCCGATGGGCTGAGGCAGACCATCGCCTACTTCAGTGGCGTGTCCGGTGCGACGGCTCGCCCCGCCCAGGTCAGGAGAGCGAAGTGAAGGTTCTGGTCACCGGAGGAGCCGGGTTCATCGGCAGCCACGTCACCGACGTCTTCCTCGACGCCGGCCACGAGGTCTGGGCCCTGGACGACCTGTCCAGCGGCCGCCGCGAGAACCTCCGCCCCGAGGTGAAGCTGGTGGTGGCGGACATCCGCTCGGCCGACGCCGCGCGCCTGGTCGAGACCGGGCGCTTCGAGGTCATGTGTCACCTCGCGGCGCAGATGGACGTCCGCCGCTCGGTGGCCGACCCACGCTTCGACGCCGACGTGAACATCGCCGGGTTCCTGAATTTGCTCGAGGCGGCGCGGAAGTCCGGGCTCCGGAAGGTGGTGTTCAGCTCCACCGGCGGCGCGATCTACGGAGAGCAGGACGTGTACCCGGCGCCCGAGTCGCACCCCACGCGCCCGGTGTCCCCCTACGGCGTGTCCAAGGCGTCGGGCGAGCTCTATCTCGGGTACTACCGCGCGCAGTACGGGCTGCAGTCGGTCGCCCTGCGCTACGCCAACGTCTACGGCCCGCGGCAGAACCCGCACGGAGAGGCCGGGGTGGTCGCCATCTTCTCCGAGCGGCTGCTCCGCGGAGAGCCCTGCACCATCTACGGCACCGGCGAGCAGACCCGGGACTTCGTCTTCGGCCCGGACGTGGCCCGGGCGAATCTCCTCGCCGCGACGCGCGACGTGCAAGGGGCGATCAACGTCGGCACCGCGATCGAGACCGACGTGAACCGCCTCCACGCGCTCCTGGCGAAGGCCGCCGGCAGCGATCGGCCGGCGACCCACGCCCCGGCGAAGCCGGGCGAGCAGATGCGCAGCTCGGTGGATCCGGCGCTGGCAGCAAAGGTCCTCGGCTGGCGTCCCACGGTCGCGCTCGAGGAAGGGCTCCAGCGCACCGTCGGCTGGTTCCGGGAGCTGTCCCCGAGGAAGGCCTAGACTTCCGTCCGTGGCCAGGGGGCGGTGGCGCCCCGGCTCCCCGGAGTGTTAGGGAGCCGCCGCGACGTACGAGACCCCTCAGATGCCGGCCGAGAACGCCCACCTTCGCAACTTCTGCATCATCGCCCACATCGATCACGGCAAGTCGACGCTGGCCGACCGCCTGCTCGACCGGACGGGGACGGTGACCCAGCGGGAGGCACAGGACCAGTTCCTGGACAACATGGAGCTGGAGCGCGAGCGCGGCATCACCATCAAGGCCCAGTCGGTGCGGATGCAGTACCGGGCCCAGGACGGGAAGGACTACGTCCTGAACCTCATCGACACGCCGGGACACGTGGACTTCGCCTACGAGGCCAGCCGCTCGCTGGCCGCGTGCGAGGGTGCGCTCCTGGTGGTGGATGCCTCGCAGGGCGTGGAGGCGCAGACCCTGGCCAACGTCTACATGGCGCTCGACCAGGGGCTGGAGGTCATCCCGGTCATCAACAAGATCGACCTTCCCTCCGCGGACGTGGCCCGCACTCGCGCGGAGATCGAGGACGTCATCGGCATCGACGCCTCCATCGCGGTGCCCGCCTCGGCGAAGGAGGGCATCGGCATCGACGAGATCCTCGAGGCGGTGGTGGCCCGCGTCCCACCACCGAGCGGTGACCCGGCGGCCCCCCTCAAGGCCCTCATCTTCGACAGCTGGTACGACAGCTACCGCGGGGTGGTGATGCTGGTCCGGGTGCTGGAGGGGGCGCTGGAGCTGAAGCAGCAGATCCTCCTCATGGCGAACGGCAAGAAGTTCGAGGTGCAGGAGCTCGGGGTGCACTCGCCCTTCGCCCGGCCGGTGCCGCGGCTGATGGCGGGCGAAGTGGGAATCCTCGTCGCCAACGTGAAGGAGATCCACGACGCCAAGGTGGGCGACACGGTCACCGAGGCGGCACGGCCCACCGCCCAGGCGTTCCCCGGCTTCCAGGAAGTGAAGCCGATGGTGTTCAGCGGGGTCTTCCCGATCGATTCGGCGGACTACGAGAACCTCCGGGACGCGCTGGAGAAGCTGCAGCTCAACGACTCGGCGTTCACCTACGAGCCCGAGACCTCCACCGCGCTCGGGTTCGGCTTCCGCTGCGGCTACCTCGGCCTGCTCCACATGGAGATCGTCCAGGAGCGGCTGGAGCGGGAGTACGGCCTGTCGCTCATCACCACCGCCCCCTCGGTGGTCTACAAGGTCTTCACCGTGAAGGGCGAGGAGCTGCTGGTGGACAACCCGGCCCGGCTTCCCCAGTCACAGCACATCGAGCACATGGAGGAGCCGGTGCTCACCTGCCACATCCACGTGCCCGACGAGTACCTGGGTGGAATCCTCAAGCTCTGCCAGGATCGTCGCGGGGTTCAGAAGGACATCAAGTACCTCGGAAGCTCGGGAAAGCGGGTCCAGGTGACCTACGGAATGCCGCTGTCCGAGGTGGTGTTCGATTTCTTCGACAAGCTCAAGAGCGTCAGCCGGGGGTACGCCAGCCTCGACTACGAGCTCGCCGGTTACCAGACGTCCGACCTGGTCAAGCTCGACGTTCTGATCAACGGAGACCCCGTGGACGCGCTCAGCGTCATCGTGCATCGCGATCGCGCCTACCAGCGCGGTCGGGACGTCTGCGCGCGGCTGAAGGAGGTCATTCCCCGGCAGATGTACGAGGTCGCGATCCAGGCGGCCATCGGTAGCCGGGTCATCGCCCGCGAGACCATCTCCGCGATGCGCAAGAACGTGCTCGCCAAGTGCTACGGTGGCGACATCAGCCGGAAGCGGAAACTTCTCGAGAAGCAGAAGGAGGGGAAGAGGCGGATGAAGCAGGTGGGCTCGGTGGAGATCCCGCAGGAGGCCTTCCTGGCCGTGCTCAAGACGGAAGGGTAGGGCATGGCCACCAGCGTGCAGGAGCGCCCAGCGCTCGAGACGGAGCTCGGAGCCCGCCGGACGGCGGAGCAAGCCGCGCGGCGTCGCCGGTTGCACTGGTTCGATCTCGGGACCAGCCTCTGGTCGCCGATCACCGTCCTCGCCCTCGCCCTCATCCCGTACCTCGTCATCATCGAGTCGTTCCCCCGGACCGCCGGCGTGGCGCTACCGGTCATGCAGGGGTTCGGGCTCCTGATGGTGCTCTGGTTCGTCGGCCTCATCGTCTGGCGGACGGTGGACCGGCGGGGAGCGTCGCTCCGGCGGCTGCGGCACGACGCCCGCGAGCTGACCGGTGAGCTCTCCAGCGGGCTGACCTCGGTGCACGACGCGGCAGTGCGCGAACGGCTGGTGGACCACGCCGCCCGGGTGGACGCGGCGTCGGCCGCCGGGGACGCAGCCGCGCTCGACAAGGAGATCCACGGCCTCAGCGATCAGGCCACCCGCCTCATCCCGGCGTTCCGGAAGCAGAACGCGGTCGGGATTGGCATCGGGATCGCCAAGGCGCTGGCGGTGGCCCTGCTCATCCGGGCCATCTTCATCGAGCCGTTCCGGATCCCCAGCGGGTCGATGCTCCCCACGCTGCAGATCGGGGATCAGATCTTCGTGAACAAGTTCATCTACGGGGTCCACATCCCGTGGGCGAACGTGGTGCCCTTCGTCATCGTCCGGCCCCCGGCGCGGGGAGACGTCATCGTCTTCGAGAACCCGGTCACCGGGGTGGACTTCATCAAGCGGGTGGTGGGCATCCCCGGCGACGTCGTCGAGTTCAGGGAGGACCGGGTCTACCTCAACGGGCACGTGGTCCCGGCCCAGCTCGTCGCGCAGCGAGTCGAGGTGTGGGACCGGCCCGAGGACAGCCCGTGGCGTCTGCAGCGGCCCGACCTCTGGCGGGAGACGCTCGGCGGACGGGAGCACGACATCCTGCTCGACGAGGCGCTCCGTGGTCGGGAGCAGGCGCCGAGCGAGCCGATCCAGGTCCCGCCCGGCATGGTCTTCGTGATGGGAGACAACCGCGACAACAGCCTGGACAGCCGGTTCGGGCTCGGTGGGCCGCGCCACGTGGTCTTCGTCCCCCAGGGGAACATCAAGGGGAAGGCGATGATCATCTGGCTGTCGCTCTCCCATGGTGGGTTGCTCTCCGACCTCTTCGGGGGCACCGGCCTCCGGACGGAGCGCTTCTTCCGCCAGGTCCGCTGAGCCTCGCGCCGCCGCGCGTTCCACCGCGCGTGGGCCCCGCGGGAAGTGCCTGTTCGCACGGCCATTGACGCCGGAGGAGAGGCAGCGTATCCGACAGCCTCGTGCGACGGCCCCGCGGCTCGGTGAACGTGGTCAACCTCACCCTGACCGTCGCCCTCGTTTCCGGCGCGTACCTCGCGTGGATCTACGTCCCGCTCTGGCTCGACGACCTCGACGTCCGGGAGGCGCTCGCAACGGGGGTGAATCAGCTCGCCTCGGAAAGTGGAGGCCTGGACGGTGCGTCCATTCAGAACAGGGTCGCCGCGCGCCTCGCCCACGTGGGCACTCACTGGGCGGAGCAGGACGGAACGCAGGTGGAGATGCCGGGCCTCGGCATTCAGCCGGACGACATCCAGGTGGAGCGCTCCGATGACGGGAAGTCCGGCCGACTGATCGTGGACTACTCCCGGACGGTCAGGCTGAAGCCGCTGAACCAGTACTGGACGGTGCGGTTCCACACCTCGCGGGAGGCGAGTCTCAGGCCGTGAACCCGTTCTCGCCCCGCAGCTTGCTGACGACCGAGGGGATGTCCCGGCACGACATCGAGCTGCTCTTCGGTCGCGCCCGGCTCCATGCCCGTGGGCTCCGAGCAGGGACTCCCCTGCGCTCGCTGGCCGGGCGGGTGGTGGCGAACCTCTTCTTCGAGAACAGCACCCGGACCCGGCTGTCGTTCGAGCGTGCGGCAAAGGCGCTCGGGGCGGACGTCCTCAACTTCAACGCCGGGACCTCGAGCGTCTCCAAGGGAGAGTCGCTCGTGGACACCGTACGAAACGTCGAGGCGCTGGGAGCAAACGTCATAGTGCTCCGCCATCCGGCCTCCGGGGCCGCGCAGCTCGTCTCCCGGCATGTGCGCTGCTCGGTGGTGAATGCCGGCGACGGCACCCATGCCCACCCCTCGCAGGCGTTGCTCGACGCCTTCACCCTCCACGAGCGCTGGGGCTCGCTCGATGGAAAGACGGTGGCCATCGTCGGCGACGTGCTGCACAGCCGGGTGGCGCGGAGCAACCTCTACTGCCTCAGCACGCTCGGGGCGCGGGTCGTGGTCGCCGGCCCGCCGACGCTCGTCCCGCTCGGGCTCGAGGCGCTCGGGGCCAGGGTGCTCCCCTCCATCGACGCGGCGCTGGGGGAGGCGGACGCGGTGATGATGCTCCGGGTCCAGCTCGAGCGGCAGAAGGAGTCGATGTTCCCCAGCTCCCGCGAGTACGCGCGGGCCTTCGGGCTGACGCTGGAGCGGGCCCGCGCGCTCAAGCCCGGCGCGGTGGTCATGCACCCCGGGCCGGTGAACCGCGGCGTGGAGCTCGCCCCGGAGGTGGCGGACGGGCCGGCCAACGTCATCCTCGAGCAGGTGGCCAACGGGGTCGCGGTCCGGATGGCCATCCTGGAGGGGTGCGGATGAGCAAGGCCATGGTCATCCGTGGGGGGCGGGTCATCGACCCTCGCAACCGGGTGGACGGGGTGCGCGACGTCCGGCTGGAGGACGGGAAGGTGGCCGCCATCTCCGAGCGTCCTCTGCCGCTCGCCGGCGCCGAGGAGGTCCAGGCCCAGGGGCTTTGGGTCACCCCGGGCTTCATCGACCTCCACGTGCATCTGAGAGAGCCGGGGGAGGAGGGGAAGGAGACCATCCTCACCGGGACGCGGGCGGCGGTCGCGGGCGGGTTCACCGCGGTGGCGGCGATGCCCAACACCCGGCCGGTCAACGACTCGGCGCTGGTGACGTGGCTGATCCGGCAGCGCGCGGCAGAGGCGGACCTGGCCCGGGTGTATCCGGTGGGGGCGATCAGCAAGGGCCTCCTCGGCGAGGAGATGGCGGAGCTCGCCGGGCTCCGCGACGCGGGCTGCGTGGCGGTGACCGACGACGGCCGCCCGGTGATGAGCGCGAGCCTGATGCGCCGGGTACTGGTCTATGCCGCGCCGCTCGGGCTGCCGGTGATGGTCCACGAGGAGGACCTGACCCTGTCCGCGGGCGGAGCGCTCACCGAGGGGCCGCGCGCGACGCGCATGGGGCTGCTGCCCATCCCGCGCTCCGCCGAGGTGGCGATGGTGGCCCGGGACCTCGTCCTGCTCGAGGAGGTCGGCGGGCGACTCCACGTGGCGCACCTGAGCTGCGCCGCCAGCGTGGCGCTCATCCGGGAGGCGAAGCGCCGGGGGCTCCGTGTGACGGCCGAGGCAGCGCCGCACCACTTCACCCTCACCGACGAGGCCGTGGAGGGGTGGAACACCCACGCGAAGATGAACCCGCCGCTCCGCCACCCGGAGGACGTGGCCGCTGTCCGCGAAGGCCTGGCCGACGGGACCATCGACGCCGTCGCCACCGACCATGCGCCGCACGGGGTGATGGACAAGCAGGTGCCCTACGCCGAGGCAGCCAACGGGGTGGTCGGGCTGGAGACGGCGCTGCCGCTCACCCTGGAGCTGGTCCGGTCAGGGGCGCTGACCGCGCTGCGCGCGGTCGAGCTGCTGACCTCGGGTCCGGCGGGGGCCTTCGGGCTGCCCGGAGGGCACCTCGGGCCCGGCGCGCCGGCGGACGTGACGTTAGTGGACCCCGGCGCCGAGTGGACGGTGGAGGCGGCGCGCTTCCAGTCGAAGAGTCGAAACACGCCGTTCGAGGGCCGGAAGGTCGCCGGACGGGCGGTGAGGACCGTGGTGGGGGGCCGGACGGTCTGGCCTCTCGAGGAGAGACGATGACGAGGCGAGCCATCCTGGCTCTGGCAGACGGGACGACGTTCGAGGGCCAGGCGTTCGGGTCCACCGGCGAGACGGTGGGCGAGGTGGTGTTCAACACCTCGATGAGTGGCTACCAGGAGATCCTCACCGACCCCTCCTACGTGGGCCAGGTCGTCACCATGGCCGCGCCCGAGATGGGGAACGTGGGGACGAACCCGGTGGACGACGAGAGCGCCGGTCCGCACGCCGTGGGGATGATCGTTCGCGCGCTCTCCGAGGCCGCGAGCAACTGGCGGTCCGCGGAGACGCTCGACGGTTACCTCCGGCGACACGGCGTCGTGGGACTCCAAGGCATCGACACCCGGAAGCTCGTCCGCCACATCCGCACCCGGGGCGCGCAGATGGGGGTCATCTCCAGCGAGGGGCACTCGGCGGCGGCGCTGGTCGAGCGGGCCCGCCGGGCTCCGGGCATGGAGGGGCAGGATCTGGTCACGGGGATCAGCACGCGGAAGCCTTACGTCTTCACCGAGCCCACGCCGTCGGTGTTCTCCCCGGGCCGTCCGGCGCCGGAGCTCCGCTTCGACGTGGTGGCCTACGACTACGGGCTGAAGAAGGCGATGATCCAGCTGCTGGTGGACGCGGGCTGCCGGGTGACGGTCGTCCCCGCGGCCACTCCCGTCGAGGAGGTCCTGGCAAAGCGGCCGAATGGGGTGTTCCTCACCAACGGCCCGGGAGATCCCGCGGCAGTGGCCGGCGCGGACCGGGCGGTTGCGGCGCTGCTGGGCAAGGTGCCGGTCTTCGGAATCTGTCTCGGGCACCAGATCCTCGCCCGGGCGATCGGCGGGTCGACCTACAAGATGAAGTTCGGGCACCGGGGAGCCAACCAGCCGGTGAAGGACCTCCTGACCGGGAAGGTGGAGATCACCGCCCAGAACCACGGCTTCGCGGTGGACGAGGCGTCGGTCAAGGGGAGGGCGAACGTCACCCACCTCAACCTCAATGACCACACCGTCGAGGGGCTGGAGATCCCGGACGCGCGCGCCTTCAGTGTCCAGTATCACCCCGAGTCGAGCCCCGGTCCTCACGACGCGCGGCATCTGTTCGCCCGCTTCACGCAGGCGATGGCACGCTAAGGTCGCTGGTCCGCGCGAGGGATTTCATCCATTGGCCTATCAACCGTACCTGGACCAGCTGATCGCCTTCGCCAGCGCCGAGGAGCGCAAGCCCGACCTCCTCGCAGCCAAGACGGAGTATTTCCAGCGGACCGGTGAGGTCTTCGAGGACGACAAGCAGTTCGAGCTGAGGATGGCGTCGTTCCTCGACCACTACCTCTTCGACCGGAAGCGCCCGGAGAGCGGGAAGAGCCCGGCGGAGGAGTTCCTCCAGTCCCGGGCGGCGGCCGGTGACGAGGCCGAGCTCGCGGCCTTCCGCAGCTTCACCGAGACGGTGCACGGGCTGTTCGAGGTCCGGAAGATCAAGCCGGGAGTGGTCCGGCTGCGAGAGCTGTTCGGGGGCAAGGAGTTCGACGTCACCGAGCGGCGGCACACGGTGGGCCTGGAGAAGAACGACATCCTGGAGGCCCGGTTGATTCCCTTCGACGGGGCGCTGGTCTTCAGCTCGGCGTTCTGCTTCCACCCTCGCGACGCGGTGAAGTCGATCAAGAAGGAAGTGAAGCGGCGGAAGAAGGTCCTGCCCGACGCGCCGCCGGTGGAGCTCACCTGGGAGGCGGCGAAGCGCGCCCTCAAGGCAGATCGCTACCGGCAGATCGCGGTGGACAAGATCTACGACTTCGAGTCGTCGAGACTGTGAAGGCTGAGCCGCCCCGGGGTGCGAGCGCCTGAACGTCGTCGCTGCGTCGGGCCCAGAGGGGACGCGGACAGCTCGAGACTCGGGCGCGGTGCCATGACGGCGCTGCCTTCAGCTCCGAGTTCGGAGCTCCACCTCGTGCACGCGACCGAGCCGCCCGATCCTTTCGGGACGTGGAAGCCCGCGCCAGATACCGCAGGATCGGGAGGACGCCCTGTCGGGCCCCTACCGGTAGAAGACGTAGGTCGCCGTGTACGGCACCTTCGTCTCGGCGCCGACGCTGGTCGTGTCGCAGCCGCTCGGCGGGGCGATGCCCCCGTGTGTCCCGATGCGCTGGACGAACGTCACGCCCTGCAGCTCTCCGGGCTGGCCGTTCGACTGGGAGGGGATGAGGAGCCAGGGAATCGCGCCGGACTCCGGGGACGCTGCCTTCTTCGCGTTCGCCCCGTCACCCTTGGCGCCGCTGCCGTCCTTGAGAACCCACGTCGGGCCCGCGCCGTGCGTGCCCGCCAGCTCCCCGCCGGGCTCCGGCGACCGGAACAGCTCCGCCTCGGGAGCGACGAGCTTCCACTCGGCTCCGCCGGCGGCGGACGCATTCGCCTGACACTTGTAGTTCTGTGTCCCGCGTGCCGCGAGCTGCACGACCAGCGTCGCGCTCGATGGCGCCTCGAGCTCCGCGGGCACGGTGGGACGGGCCACCGCAGCCTTGGAAGCGGCAGAGCCGGCCGACTCGGTGGTGGCGCACCCGAAGGCAAGCACCGCCGCACAGGGAAGCAGGATTCTCGAAACGGTCATCGGTCACTCCTCGCTGCGAAGGGAGGGCGGACCGTAATGGCACAGCCGAAACCCGGACGGATCAGCCTTCGTGAAAAATGGGCAATCCAGCGTCGGCCGCCGACGCAACCACCCGGAATCACCCGGCGACGACGCCCCGATACAGCCAGGTGATGCCCCCGGTGAATGCCCGGGCCGACCGCTCCCGGAAGGCGCCTGCCTCGTCCATCAGCCCCAGGAACCGCTCCCCCGCAGGGAAGGCCGCCGCCGTCCTAGGTAGGTACTGGTACGCAGCGCGGTTGCCGGTGAGCAACCCGCCCACGGTGGGCATCACCACCCGCGCCATCTCGCGCAGACAGCGCACCGGGTCGTCCACG
>DASXGF010000321.1:0-8846 GCA_036489275.1 Myxococcaceae bacterium
GAGCGCGTGTGCAGCAGGGCGCGCTCGAGCAGCGGAACGAGAGGGTCCATGCAGCGGAACCGTCCCTCTCCCGGCGCCCGGCGACAAGTACAGGGGAGAGACGGTGCAGCCGGATCAGCCCGCGGCCGAAGTCATTGCTGACGCCGGTAGCTGTAGGTCAGCTCCACCGGCGCGGACAGACGGCTGCTCTGCATCAGGCGGCGCACGCTCAGGGTCTGCCCGTCCGCCGAGGGCGTGAAGACGGTCTCGCCCGAGCCATCGGCACCCTTGCCCGCCTCGACCAGGGCTCCGTCCCGCACCCGGAAGGTGGTGTCGTTCTCGTCGCCGAACTTGTCGGTCACGCGGACCGGCGGCCCGCCGAGTTCGCCCCGCTCGAGGGGATGGTCGGGCGAGGCGATGGTCACCGTCGGTCCCTCGAAGGCGAGCGTGTACCGCTGCCGGGGCTGCGCCCGGGGCCGCAGCGCCTCCATCGCGAAGGGACGGGCGAGGAACCCCATGTCGGCCGTGGCCTTCTCGACCGCGGGCTCCACGGCGGCGAGCTCGGCGTCACCCCCGGCGTACAGCCAGGTGCCGGCGAGCGCCTTCCGCTCCGCATCGGTGAGAGTCGCCCCGTCGGTCGTGGCGGGTGGGGCGGTCGAAGGAGGCGGCGCGTGCTCGCAGGCCGCGAGCAGCATCCAGCCGAGGGCCAGTCGGAGCGGCTCCAGGCGTCGGTGGTGCATGGAGGAGAGCTATCCACGGTGCCCGTGGTGGCGCAACGCCGGCCGTGCGCGGCGGACCTGGCTACAGCGGGAGCGCCTGCGCCGCGCGAGGCACGAGGTACCGGAAGAGCCGCTCGTGGTGAGCGTCGAGCCCGAGGAACTCGAGCCGGCCCCGGTAGCGGTCCACCACCCACTCCAGCAGCTCGGCCAGCGCGTGGTCCGAGAGCGCGACCGTGCGGGTGAAGTCCACCCGGACCGGGACCCGCGCGTCGAGCCCGACGAGCCGCTCCCGGAGCTCGGCCGACTCCGCCGGTCCGAAGTCTCGGCCGGCGCGGAACACCGGTCCGTCCTCGCGGGTCTCCATCCAGTCCACCTCGAACGCGCGGCTCATGCAGGCTCCGTCGATTCCAGAGAGACAGGGCTCTGCACCCCGCGTACCCAGGTGGGGAGGCGGAGCGGCGGGCGACGATGCGCAAGGCCTGCGCTTCGGGATGCGCGCGCGCAATCCGTGCGCCCTCTGCTCCCCACCGTGTCCGCCTGCCCGGACCGCCTCGCCCGCACGCGGCGCACGACCGATGCAGGTCCACGGGCGCGGGAAAGGTGGAGTCACCATGACGACGGTCGAGTTGCTGGCCTGGCTGATCATCGGAGGAGCCGTGGGCGTGCTGGCCGTGACGTTCCGGCGCACCGAAGGCATCACCTGGACCCGCCTGCTCACACTGAGCATGCTGGGTGCGGTCGTCGGCGGCCTCATCGGGCGGACCGCGTTCGTCCCGGAGGCCTCCCCCGGCGAGCCCGCCGCGACGAGCCCCGCTTCGCTCGTGATCGCGAGCCTGGGCGCGCTGGTGGCACTCCTCATCGTTCGCTTCCGGCTTCGCAACCGCGAGCGGGCTCGGTTCTCCTGAGGGGGAGGGATCGCTCCGGTAGCGAAGACGCCGGGTGGGCGTTCAGCTCCCGGAGCTGGTCCCCGAGCTCGAGCCCGGCGGCGGCGCTCCGTTCCCCTCGCGCTCCTGCGCGTACTGCTTGAGCCGGTACTGGATGGTGCGGGTGCTGATTCCCAGCATCGCCGCGGCGCGGGAGGTCGAGCCCCCCACCACCTCGAGGGTCCGGAGGATGGCCTCCTTCTCGATCTCCTCCCAGGTGGCGCCGGGGATGAGGCCGGACATCGGCCGGTCCGAGGGACGCGCGCCGAGGACCGTCGGCGGGAGATCGTCGGTGGTGAGGTAGGGCCCCTGGGCGAGGACCACCGCGCGCTCGACGGAGTTCTCGAGCTCGCGGACGTTGCCCGGCCAGTCGTGGCGCAGCAGCGCCTGGAGCGTTCCCGGGGCCAGTCCCTGGATCTTCTTCCCGTGCACCTCGGAGAAGCGCCGGAGGAAATGCGACACCAGGGCCGGGATGTCGCCCTTGCGGGCCCGCAGCGGCGGCAGGGTCACGGAGATGACGTCCAGGCGGTAGAAGAGGTCCTCGCGGAAGCGCCCCGCGGCGACCTCGGCCGCGAGATCCTTGTTGGTGGCGGTGAGGAGCCGGACGTCGACCTTCAGCGTCTCGCTTCCCCCCACTCGCTCGAACTCGCGGGTCTGGATGACCCGGAGCAGCTTGACCTGGACCGCCTGCGAGACGTCGCCGATCTCGTCGAGGAAGAGGGTGCCCCCGTCGGCCCGCTCGAAGCGGCCCTCGCGCCGGGCGACGGCGCCGGTGAAGGCCCCACGCTCGTGCCCGAAGAGCTCGGATTCGAGCAAGGTCTCGGTGAGCGCCCCGCAGTTCACCCGCACGAAGGGGCGATCCTTCCGCGGCGACAGCTCGTGGAGCGCCTGGGCGATGAGCTCCTTGCCGGTGCCGGACTCCCCGAGGATGAGCACGTTGGCCCGGGTGGGCGCCGCCCGCTGGACGACCTCGAACACGTCGCGCAGCGCCGGGCTGTCCCCGACGATGTTGTCGAAGTTGACCCGCTCGCGCAGGCGGACGCGCAGGCTTGCCGTCTCCTGCACCAGGCGCCGCTTGTCGAGCGCCTTCTCGACGACGACCACCACCGCGCGGTCGTCGAGCGGCTTGACCAGGAAGTTCTCCGCCCCGGCGCGCATCGCCTCCACCGCCATCTCGATGGAGCCGAAGGCGGTCATCACCACGAAGGCCGAGTCGATGCCGCTCTCCCGGGATTCTCGCAGCAGGGTGAGCCCGTCCATCCTGGGCATCCGGACGTCGGCGAGCACCAGATCGGCCCCGAGGTCGCGCAGGTGCGTGAGCGCCTCCACCCCGTCTCCGGCCTCGCTGACCGCGTACCCCTCCTCGGCCAGGATGGTCCGGAGCGCGCCGCGAGCGTTCGGCTCGTCGTCCACCACCAGGATGCGCGCTGACGTCATGAGCCCAATGAGGCTAGCAAAACGCGGGCCGGGCCAGCGGGCGCCCCCGGCATGGAGTCTGCTATCTCTCCCCCTCGAGCGATGAGCCCCTTCGGCGTCTTCCACGAGCTGCAGGACTACGTGGGCTTCGGAGAGACCGACCGGATCATCCTCCGGGCGCTCCATCCCGGCCTGGCGCCGGACTTTCCCGAGATCTCGGAGATCTTCTACGCCCGGATCCTCGAGTTCCCGCCGGCGCGGGCGGTGCTCGAGCGGGGCGAGACCTCGGTCGGACGGCTCAAGCACACCCTCGTGGGCTGGATGGAGGGGCTGTTCCTGGGCCCGTGGGACGAGGCCTACGTGGAGCGACGGGCGCGCATCGGCCGCGTCCACGTCCGGATCGGCTTGCCACAGCACTACATGTTCGGGGCGATGAACGTGCTTCGCCGGGAGCTCTCGTCCCGCATCTCCGGGCTGCTCGCGCCGACCTCCGCCGAGCACGCCGCTGCGCAGACGGCGCTCTCGCGCATGCTGGACCTCGAGCTGGCGATCATGCTCCAGACCTACCGCGAGGATCTGGAGGCGCAGAAGGCGAGGACCGAGCGGCTCTCCACCTTCGGCCAGGTGGTGGCGAGCATCGGCCACGAGCTGAGAAACCCGCTCGGGGTGGCCGAGTCGTCGGTGTTCCTCCTGGAGAAGCGCGTGGGGACGGACCCCGGCGCGAGAAAGCATTTACAGCGCATCGGCGAGCAGATCTCGCTCGCCAACGGCATCGTGAGCGCGCTGCTCGACCTGGTCCGGGACCGCCCGATGGATCCCCGGCCACTCGCCCTCGCCGAGGTGGTGGCCAGCGCCGTGGATCTGGTCCCGCGGCCAGAGGGGGTCACGGTGGAGGTGCGCTCCCTCGAGGGGCTTCGGGTCATGGGCGACGCGGCCCAGCTCCGGCAGGTCTTCGTGAACCTGGTGCAGAACGCGGTGGAGGCCTGCGGGGACGGCGGGCGGGTGACGGTGGAGGCGCGGAACGTCGACGGGCAGGTCGAGGTCTCGGTCGAGGACACCGGGCACGGCCTCGACGCCTCGGTGAAGGCCCGCCTCTTCGAGCCGCTCATCACCACCAAACCCAGGGGCGTGGGCCTGGGCCTGGCGCTGGTGAAGCGGATCGCCGAGCGCCACCGGGGAACCATCGGCCACGTGACGCCTCCCACCGGCGGCGCGCGCTTCGTGCTCACCCTTCCCGGAGCCACGCCATGAGCGGGCGGCGCGCGCGGCGCTACCTGGTGGTGGACGACAACCAGCCGCTCGCCGAAAACCTCGCCGAGATCCTCGAGACCAGCGGCGCCGAGGTCGACGTCGAGTCGGACGCGCGGGCGGCGCTGCGGCGGCTGCACGCCCGCCGGTACACGGCGCTGGTCACGGACATGCGGATGCCGGGGCTCGGGGGCGCCGAGCTGCTCGCCGCGGCTCGCCAGGCCGACCCCGCGCTCCCTGCCCTGGTGATGACCGCCTTCAGCGGCGACGCGGACCTCGCCCGGGTGGAGAGGATGGGCGTGCTGGCCACGCTGCCCAAGCCGGTTCCGGTGGAGACGCTGCTCCACCGGCTGGAGCAGGCTCGCCGCGGCGCGGTGGTCTGGGTGGTGTGCGGCGCCTCGCACGAGGTGAGCCGGGTGATGGAGTTCGTGCGAGACCACGGCTGCACGCCCCTGCCCCTCGCTCCGGCCGATGCACCACCCCCGGGACCCACCCCGCTGCTCGCGGTGCTGGCCGATGCCCGCGAGGCCGAGGCCTGGGCCCGGGCGCATCCCGAGGTGCACACGCTCAGGCTGCCGGCGTCGTTCGAGGCGCTGGCCACCGCGCTGGACGCCGGGCTGGAGAAGCTCGAGGAGGACGGGTGAGCCAGGGACGCGTCCTCCTCGTCGACGACAACGTCGAGCTGGTCGACAACCTGGCCGAGATCCTCGAGGGCGAGGGCTACGAGGTGCTCCAGGCGACGAGCTGCGCCACCGCCCGCGCGCGCGCCACCGAGGGATTCGAGGTCGCGCTGGTGGACGTGCGGCTCCCGGACGGCGACGGCATCGACCTGGCCGCCCAGCTGCACCGCACCGCCCCGGCATCCGAGGTGGTGCTCCTGACCGGATTCGCCAGCGTCGAGTCGGCGGCCGCGGCGATCCGCGCCGGCGCCTGCGCCTATCTGGTCAAGCCCTGCGCCGTGCCGGAGCTGCTGCTCACCGTGGGGCAGGCGCTCCGCCAGGTCCGGCTGCAGGCCGAGCGCGAGGAGCTCAGGCGACGCGCCCAGCTGGCGGAGAAGCTGGCGGCGGTGGGACGGCTGACCGCGGGGCTGTCGCACGAGATCCGCAACCCGCTGAACGCGGCGGCGCTGCAGCTGTCGGTGCTCGAGCGGCGCGTCCGGAAGCTCTCCCCCGAGGGTCAGCCCGCGCTGCTCGAGCCGCTGGTGCTGGTGCGCGACGAGATTCGCCGCCTGGACCAGACGCTCCAGGACTTCCTGCTCTTCTCCCGGCCGCGAGAGCTGGCGCGGAAGCCGGTGGCGCTCGAGCCTCTGCTCCGGAAGATGGCCGAGCTCCTCTCCGGGGACGCCGAGGCCCGGCAGGTCGCGCTGGTGGTGGAGGTGGCCCCGGGCAGCCCGGCGGTGGCGGCGGACGAGGGCGTGCTGCGGCAGGTGCTCCTGAACCTCATCCTCAACGCGCTCGACGTGAGCCCGCGGGGTGGACGGATCCGGCTGCAGGGCGGCCCAGCGGACGACGAGGTCGAGCTCGTGGTCTCGGACGAGGGCCCGGGTATTCCACCGGAGGTGCGGGACCGGCTCTTCGAGCCGTTCTTCACCACCAAGCCCAACGGCACCGGGCTGGGGCTGGCCATCGTGCACAGCCTGGTGGACCAGCACAGCGGCCGGGTGTGGGTCGAACGGGCGGACCCGGACGGCGCGGCGTTCCACATCCGCCTCCCCCGCGCCTGATCCCGCAACCCTTGCGCGGTGCCAGACGGCACGCTGCATGGACTGCGCGCCGGGCAGGGGCGGACAGGGTGGCCCGGCCGTCGGCGCGGGCATTGCTGATGCGTCCTCTCGACGATGGGATTGACGCCGGCAGAGACCAGAGCGCGGGCCCGCCTCCTGATGAGGCGAGCGGTGCTGGCCCGGGCAGGGACGGACCGCTCCGTGGACCCAGAGGAGGAGCTGAGCCGCATCGAGGAGGCACTGCGGCGAATCGACGATGGGCGCTACGGGATCTGTGACCGCTGCGGCGCAGTCATCGGAGCCCAGGTGCTCCTGGGGAACCCCGCCTCGAGCGTCTGTCTTGCGTGTGACGGCGACGGGGACCGACACCGCTCGGCCTGACCGCCGGACCGCCTTGACGCACCGCGACCTCGCGGCAGGAGGGTGAATACAGGCGCGCCCCGTGCAAGATTCCGCCGGGGGAAGGAGCGGCCCATGTACAAGCACATCCTGGTCCCGACGGATGGCTCCGACCTGTCAGACGGTGCGGTGCGCGAGGCCATCGCCTTCGCCCGGTCTCTCGGCGCGCGCATCACCGCGCTCACCGTGTCGCCCCCGTTCCACCTGACCGGCTACGACCCGTTCCTGGTCACGGTCACGCCGACCCAGTACGAGCGCGCGCACGAGAGCCGCGCCCGCGAGGTGCTCGGCGACGCCCGGGCCAAGGCCACCGCGGCAGGCGTCCCCTGCGAGGTCGTCTCCGTGGTGAACGACGCTCCCTGGCAGGCGATCATCGACACCGCGCAGCGGCAGGGTTGTGACCTGGTCTTCATGGCCTCGCACGGCCGGCGGGGCGTGGCGGGGATGCTGCTGGGCAGCGAGACGCAGCGGGTGCTCACCCACTGCAAGGTCCCGGTGCTCGTCTACCGCTCCTAGACGATCGCCCGCACCACGCCGCCGTCCACGCGGAGCGCCGCGCCGTTCACCGCAGAGGCCGGGCCGCTGGCGACGAAGACGGTGAACGCCGCGATCTCCTCCGGCGTGGCAAAACGTTGCAGGAGGGAGGTGGGCCGCGCGCTGGAGAAGAAGTCGCGCTCCACCGTGGCGGCGGGGACACCCTGCTGCGCGGCGAGCCCCTCGACGAAGGTGGCCACGCCCTCGCTCCGGGTGGGGCCGGCGAGGATCGCGTTCACGGTGACGCCCGTGCCGCGGGTGGTCTCCGCCAGGCCGCGGGAGACGGCCAGCTGCGCGGTCTTGGTGGTCCCGTAGTGGATCATCTCCACCGGGATCTGCAGCGCGCTCTCGCTGGAGATGAAGAGGATGCGTCCCCAGTCGCGGGCCTTCATCCCCGGAAGGTAGGCGCGGGCGAGGCGGACGCCGCTGAGCACGTTCACCTCGAAGAAGCGCATCCAGTCCCCGTCGGGGATGTCCTCGAACGGCACGGCGGCGAAGATGCCCAGGTTGTTCACCAGGACGTCGACCTCCGGCACCTCGCGCACCATTCGCGCGCAGCCTTCCGCCGTGCCGAGGTCTGCTGCGACGCCACGCACCCGCGCCCTCGGATGGCGGTCCTGGATCTGCCGGACCGCCGCCGCCACCCGCGCCTCGGTGCGCCCGTTGACGACCACCTCGGCGCCCTCGCTGGCGAGGCCTGCGGCGATGGCGAATCCGATGCCCGCGGTGGAGCCGCTGACCAGCGCTCGCTTCCCTTCCAGCTGGAGATTCATGGCCGCTGACGTATCAGCGGCTCGCCTCGGCGTCGAACGCGGCGGCGAAGGCGGCGTAGTCCTCGTGGAGCGAACGCTCGAAGGCGGTCGCGAACGGCACGCCGGTGGACAGCTCGGCGAAGAGCGACCTCAGACCGGCCTGTCCGTGCCGATCGAGGATGTGCTCCACGGCGTGCCGGGCCTCGAGGTACGCCAGGTGCGCCTGCCTGTGGCTGCCGATGCGCCCGAAGCTCTGCTCGAGGGCACGAAGCTGGAAGGAGTGGACGTCGGGCGTGCAGCGCACCGCCGGGCCCGGGTCCCCCAGGAGCTTGGCCACGTCGGCGTATCCCTCGTTGAGCCACGCGGGACCGCCCTTCCCGGCCGTGGCCCGGTGAAAGAGCGCGTGCGCGTACTCGTGGAAGAGGACTCCCCGGAAGCGCAGCGACGTCGTGTTCGCGCCGGCCGAGGGGAGGCGAATCTTCCCGTCGTAGACGCCGGCGGACCAGGAGACGTGGCCTTCCTGCTCGAAGGAGCGGTCCGGATAGAGCACCACCGGAACAGGTCCATCGGGGTAGAGCTCGAAGAGCCCGCCGACGCTCCGGTAGGCCGCCTCCATGACGTCGAGGCTGGCGCGCGCTCCAGGGACGTCCGCCCGTCCATCGAAGGCGACCGAGAAGTGCTCGGAGGTCACGCGTTCCATCCCGCCGAGGCGCTGGGCCTCGCTCCGGCCGCGCTCCAGGCGCCGGGCGAGCGCGACGTTCCCGGGGTTGAGGCGCAGACCGTGCTCCCAGGTGTCGAGCGCGCCCGCGAGGTCGTTGCCCTGGAACATGTACTCGCCGAGCGCGAGGTAGGCCTCGGGCGTCGACTCGTCGAGGGCGAGCGCGGCGCGGGCCTCCTGGCGAGAGCGCTCGGTCTGACCCGCCTTCGACGACGCGAGCGCCACCGAGCCCAGCACCCGCGCGACGTGCGAGCGCACCGGCGCCTCCGAGGTGGGCAGCTCTTGCAGCCGCGCGAGTACCGGCTCCACCCGGACGAGGTCGCCGTCCCGCGCGCGTGCCTGGAGCTCGCGCGTGAGGAGATCGAGCGCCCGTGGCGCCGAGGGCGAGCGCGTCCGGTACAGCGCGTGGACCTGCTCCAGCGCGCCGGCGAGATC
>DASXGF010000111.1:0-3642 GCA_036489275.1 Myxococcaceae bacterium
GATCGTGGAAACGCCGGAGCATCGCGTCCGTCCCGCCGGCCTGGGCCCACTCGGGGACCGTGGCCGCCAGGCCGTTGGAGGCCGCGACGTACGGGTAGATGTTCGCTGCGACGTCCACCCCGGAGGCCCGCGCTCGCTCGATGCGATCGACGACCTCCTTCATCCGGCCCCAGTTCTTCCGGAGGCTGACCTTGAGATGCCAGATCTCCACCGGGACCTGGGCCTGCTGGCCGATGGCAATCGCCTCGTCGATCGCCTTCAACACGACGTCGTCCTCGCCCCGGATGTGGCTCGCGTACAGCCCGCCGTACTTCCCGGCCGCCTTCGCCAGCGCGACGAGCTCGTCGGTCCTGGCGTAGGAGCCGGGCGGATAGATGAGACCGGAGGAGACGCCCACCGCGCCCTGCTTCATCATGGTCTCGACCTCTTGCTGCATCCGGACGAGCTGCCCCGCGTCCGGCGTCACCTCGCCCAGCCCGAGCACGACGCCCCGGACCTGGGCGGCCCCGACGTAGGTCGCGAGGTTGATCGCCGGCCGCGCCTTCCGCAGCCGCCGCCAGTACCCGTCGAGGTCCTTCCAGTCGATGGTGAGCTTGTACTTGTCGAGCCATGGCTTCGCCTCGGCGATCCACACCTCGCTCATCGGAGCGATCGACCCGCCCTCCCCCGTGACCTCGGTGGTGATGCCCTGGCGGATCTTCGACTCCACCCGGTTGTCCACCAGGAGGTTCAGCTCGGATTGCCCGAGCATGTCGATGAAGCCCGGGGCCACGTACTTCCCGGTCGCGTCCACCCTCCGCTTCGCGGTGGCCTTCTGGAGGTTCCCCAACGCGACGATGCGGTCACCCTTCACGCCCACGTCCGCCCGGAACCACGGGGCGCCGGTTCCGTCGACCACCCGGCCTCCCGAGACGATGAGGTCGTAGTCGGCCGCCCCGGCAGTGCCTGCAGCCAGACAGCCGACGAGGATCAGCCCCAGCGAGCGCAGTCGAAGCATCGGTCCCCTCCCGGCGTCGGACCGTAGCCGAAACCGCTGGCCGTCAGGTCATCTGCGTCGAGGCCGGACGAGCAGCGCTCCCAGGACCGCCAGGGCGAGCAGCGGGAGCCCGCCCGGGGCGCTCGAGCAGCTGCCGGTCACCTCGCCCGGGCCGGAGGACCCGTCGGGCGGAGGGAGTCCACCACCCGCGTCCGGCGCGCCCGCGTCGGGCGACGCTCCCCCGTCCGGGGACCCCGCATCCGGCGTTCCGCCGTCGGATGCCCGCGGGAATCCGTAGGCGCCCAGGTCCAGCGCCGATCCCGAGGCGCGGGCGGTCGTCCCGAACGGCGAAGAGAACTCCTGGTCCGGCACGCCGCTCACCGTGGCTCCGGTGCCGTCCGCCGCGGTCGCGCCGGCGAGGCCCGCCCCCAGCACCGGTGAGCTCGCCGTGAGGTGAAGGTCCGTCGCGCTGACGAATCCCGGCGACGGGCCGGAGAGGACCGAGGTCAGCGCCCCGGCCGTGGTGACGTTGCTGGAGATCCAGTCGTTGCTCCCCACCAGGATGCCGGCAGTCGTTGCGTCCGCAGCCAGGCCCGTCCCGCTCACCGTGGCGTGGACGATGCTGTTCACGAGGTGGATCTGGCTGCCGGCCGCCGGGGAGATGGCGTGGAACAGCCGGTTCGAGGGGTGGGCGAGGATGAAGGTGTTGGAGAGCGCGTACAGGCTCCCGTTCCGTGCATTGTCGGCCGCGTTGTCCGTCCCCCAGAGGATCACCTGGCTGTTGTTGTCCGCGCTGGGTGGCCGGATGATCACGTTTCCGATCAGGATCGCGTTCGCGTTCGGGGCGTCGGTCTGCGGAGGGTTCTGGATGAGATCGATCTCGTAGTTTCCGGCGTTCTCGATGAGGTTGTAGGCGATGAGGGCATCGTGCGAGCGCACCTTCACGTTCTGCCCGCCCACCGAATCGTGGATGTGGTTGCCGATCAGGACGATGGACTGTCCCTGCACGTAGAAGTTGTGGGAGAAGCCGTCGCCCGCGCCGTTGTGGAAGACGTCGCTCGCCCGGACGGTCAGCGTGGCCGCACCATCGGACATGAAGCCGTCCTGGCAGTCGTGGACCGAGACGTCGTCGATGATCACGTCGAGCGCGCCCGCGGTGAGCCGGAATGCCGCGCCGTTGTTCGAGGCGTTCTTCGCGTTCTTCAATTCCAGATGCGAGACCCGCCAGTGGCTCCCGCCGGTGAACTGGAAGATGGCCCGGGGGACGGAGCCCGCGCCGGAGAGGTCGAGGCTCGCCGCGTCGAACACCGGCCTCGGGCCCGGTACGCCGCGCAGGATGATCGGCAGCGCTGCCGTCCCGGACGCGGTCAGCTGGCACGCGTCGGTATACGTCCCGGGGTCGACCTCGACGATGTCCCCGGGCTGGAGCACGACGACCGCCACCAGCAGGCACGGCGACTTGTACGCGCGCGAGGCGCCGACCGGGTACGTCGTCGCCCAGGCCGGAATCGCGGCCAGCACCAGCAGCAAGCTGAGTCGTCGCGACCTCGGCACGCCCGGCCACTGTAGCTCCCGCGCCACGGTGAACCCGATGTGGGTCCACGACGCAGGCGCACGCATCGGCGAGGTCCACGCACGTTGGGCGCCCCGCGGGCAGGCGGCGGCCCGCTCCGGCGCTGCGCTGAGCTCGCCACGGCTCACCGGCTCCGGCCGTCGAACTCCTGCACCTTGAACTGGCCGGGCTCGAACCCGTCCAGGCAGCGAACGTTCACCGCCACCATCGGCTCCCCGTCCTTGCCGGCGCCCCGCGCGAAGGACTTGATGCCGCAGGTCCGACAGAACAGGTGGTGGATGTGGTGCTTGTTGAAGAGGTAGTCGGTCGTGGCGTCCGCGCCGCTCTGCAGCTCGAAGCGCGACACTGGGACGAAGTGGAGGAGCGTCGCGGCCTTCCCGCACATCGAGCAGTTGCAGCTCAGGACGGTCGCCTCGGGCTCCAGCTCCACCGTGTAGCGCACCGCTCCGCACTGACAGCCTCCGACCCGCTTCTCGGTCTGTGCCATCTCGTCCTCCGGGCGACGAAGCTGTGCATCGTTCAGCCCCGGCTTCAAGCGCCTCACGGGCTGGTTTCCTCGAATCTTCCGGTTAGAGTTCAGCCGTGATGACGAGGCCACCCATGCAGAACGAGAAGAAGCCCGAGACGGCGGTTGCCGCCCCCACGCCCTTCACCCCCATCGACCAGCACCTCTTCGAGTCGAGGACAGTGTTCGTCAGCGGAGAGGTCAACGCGGATCTGGCCCTCCGGGTCAACCGGCAGCTCCTGGCGCTCGAGCGGAGCAACCCCGCCGCCCCCATCGTCCTCTGGGTGGATTGCCCGGGCGGCGAGGTCTACTCGGGGTTTGCCATCTACGACACCGCCCGCTTCATCTCCCCGCGGGTCCTCACCGTGGTCGCCGGATTCGCCGGGAGCATGGGCTCGGTCATCGCCCTGGCGGCGGAGAAGGAGGACCGGGTGGCCCTCCCCAACGCCAAGCTGCTCATTCACCAGCCGCTGGTCGGCGGAGTGATCCACGGCTCCGCGAGCGATCTGGAGATCCACGCCCGGGACATCATCGAGCTGAAGAAGAAGATGCACCGGCTCTACGCCGAGCGGACCGGCACCCCCCAGG
>DASXGF010000137.1:0-4128 GCA_036489275.1 Myxococcaceae bacterium
ATGGGGCGGGGGCGTCCCATCCTCCCGCCGATGCCCTGGCAGATGGCCGGCAAGCTCACCGATCAGGATCTCAAGGCGGTCTTCGCCTATCTGAGGACGATCCCCGCGGTGAAGAACCGGGTCCCGCAGCCGGCGCCGCCGGCTCCGGCGAAGTGAACGCTCCGGCGCTCCGGCCATGCACGGCGGGTTGACGCCGGGCCCGGGGTGTCCCAGCGTCGGTTCACCACGGAGGTCTCCTCGCGATGGACGTCCAGCACGATCCAGGCCGGCACCGCTTCTTCATGGAGGTGAAGGGCGGGACGGCCGAGCTCGCTTACCGCCGCCTCGACGATCGGACGGTCGAGCTCACGCACACCGGCGTTCCAGAGGAGGCCGCGGGACACGGAATCGCTGGAAAGCTCGCAAAGGCAACCTTCGACTGGGCGCGCCAGACCGGGACGCGGCTCGTGGTGACCTGCCCGTTCGTGACGACCTGGCTCGAGCGCCACCCGGAGCAGCGGGATCTGGTAAGCCCCCGGCCCACCGGCGGTTGACGCCGGATGACCCGGCGCCGGCGCCGTGGGAGGGGACATGCGCTTTCTCCTGCACCTGCTGGTGACCGCGGTCGCATTCTGGGTCGCCACCCGGCTGGTCAGCGGAATCAGCTACCAGGGGCCGCTCCCGGGGCTCCTGCTGGTGGCGCTCCTGTTCGGAGTGGTCAACGCGGTGCTCGGGGGAATCCTCCGGCTCCTCGCGCTGCCGGTGACCTTCCTCACCCTCGGGCTCTTCGCGCTGGTCATCAACGCCATCCTCCTCTGGGTGACCGGCGCGGCGGCGAGCTCCCTCGGGCTGGGATTGCATGTCGATGGCTTCATCCCGGCGTTCCTGGGAGCGCTCGTCATCGGGCTGACGCGGGTGGTACTGAACGCGGTGGTCGATCGGAAGGACCGTCGCTAAGGTCGCTGCATGCGGCGCGCCATCCTGTCCTCCCTGGGCTTCGTCCTCACCTGTCTCGTCGCGGGCTGCGCCCACGAGGAGCCGCTCCCGCCGCCGGACGTGATGCCTCCCGAGGCGCAGTCGGTCCCCGAGAGCGGCCGGTTCGTGCTCACCGGCATCCGGCAGCCCATCGTTGCGCTGATCACCGCGAACGGGATCCAGGGACCTGACGTGAACCTGGGCCGCTTCCCCAACCAGGACGGCACGATCGCCTGGCGCGGGACGGCGTTTGGCCGCGACGTGAACCTGACCGTGAGGTCGGACGGAGCGGAGGGCATCGTCCACCGGACGCAGTTCAACCTGAACGTGACCCCCGGGCCGGACGGGATGGTGGTGAATGGCCTCGTCGGTCAGCCGTCGACCATCACCATCAGCAAGGCGCGCATCAACGGCAACTTCGGTCGCTGCGGTTACGACATCCGCTTCCAGGGGCAGGCCTACGTGGGCCCCCGGAGCTGCGGCGGATCCCCCATCCAGGTGGGTGTGACGTTGCCGACCCTCCTCGCGACCTGGTCGGACGCCGAGGTCGCCACGGTGCTCGCGCTCCTCCTCACCGGGCGCTGATCGGGCTCACAGCGCCGAACGCCTGAGCTGGATGTCGGCCTGCTTCCAGGCCTCCTCGAACTTCTTCCGCGTGCCCGCGGCCTCGTCCTTCTTCCCTTGCGCCGAGAGGGACACCGCGAGTCCGTACAGCGCCCAGCCGTTGCCGGGGTTCTTCTCCAGATCTTCGCGGTAGACCGCTTCGGCCTCCTTCGGCTTCTTCGCGTCGAGGAGCGCCGCGCCGAGGTAGTGGCGCATCGGGTAGAACCAGTCCGCCGGCTCGTTGTAGGCGAAGCCGTCCTGCTGGATGACCGTGCGTTTCCACGCGGCGATCGCCGGCGCCCATCGCCGCCCGCGCTCGGCGATCCGCGCCTCGATCGCATCGGCGCCGAGGCGGCACATGGACGAGGCCGGGTTCTGGCCGGCGAGCAGGTCGGGCGGGAGCTTCGTGGCGAGGGCCCGCAGCTCCCGCATCGTCGCCTCGGCCTGCGCGGTCTTGCCGGTGGAGGCGAGCGCCATCCCGCGCGCGTGGAGCCACAGCCCGGTGAGCGTCGCGTACTTCTCGGGCGGACGGGGCTCGGCGAGGATCTCTTTCCACTTTCCGAACCGGACCATCGCCAGCAGGTGCTCGGCGGCGAAGAAGTCCATCCCCGGCATCATGTCCAGCATCTCGGGCGGGATGGCGGTGGTGGCCGCGCGCGCCGCCCGGATCGACTCCTCGGATCGGCCGAGCATCGACGCGGAGTACGAGAGGAAGCCGTGGTTGTGCCCGAGGTACATCGGGTAGTAGCCGGGTGGGGTGGTCCTGGCGAGGTACGCCTCGTCGGCGCGCACCGCGCGGCGGTTCGCCTCGGAGGCATCCGCGTACCGGCCGACGCGCTGGAAGATGTGCGCCGGCATGTGGACGACGTGACCCGCGGCGGGCATCAGGCCCGGCAGCCGCTCCGCGGCGGGCACGGCGCGGTCGGGCCGGGTCGAGGCCTCGAGAGCGTGGATGTAATAGTGGTTCGCGCCGGGATGGAGCGAGCTGCGGGCGAGCACCTTCTCCAGCGTGGCGACGATCTCCTCGGTCCCAGGCGCCGGCTTGCCGTCGAGCGACCAGAGGTGCCACGGGTTCACGTCCATGAGCGACTCGGCAAAGATGACCTGCACGTCGTCGTCGTCCGGGTGCGCGCGGACGGCCTCGCGCATCGCCGCGGCGAAGGCCTCGTTCAGCGGTTGCTGCGCTGCCGGGTCGAGCGGCTGCGGACCTCGGTGACGGGTCTCGAGCGCGGTGATCAGTGCCTGCTCCTCCGGGCGAGCGCGTGATGCGCGCTCGCGGGCGGCCTGCAGCGCGTCCCACGCCGCCTGGGACCGCTCGGGGAGCATCGGCACGTTGTAGTTGGGCCCCAGCGTCCAGGCGACGCCCCAGAAGCACGCGGCGCACCCGGGATCGAGCTCTGCGGCGCGGGCGAAGGAGCGCGTTGCCTCGTCGTGGTTGAAGCCGTACGCCAGGCGGAGGCCCTGATCGAAGTAGCGCTGCGCCTCGGGTGACGTTCCCACAGGCCTCGTCAACGTCCCCAGGTCGTCGAAGAGCTGCGCGCCCTTGGCAAGGGCGAGCACCGAGCCGGGCGCCGCGGCGGGCGGAGGAGCCGGCCTGGCGGCGGCGGTCGCGGCAGCCTGGGGCGGAGGCCCCGAGGAGCCTCCGGCGCAGGCGAGGGTGAGGACCAGCAGCGTGCAGTGTGAACGCACCGGTGCGACCTCCAGCGTGAGCGGGGGAGGGGCATGGTACGTCAGCGCTCCCCCGACGTTGACTGCGGATCAGTACGGCCGTTCGCCGACCCAGTTACCCGGAGGGCTGTAGTCGCAGACCCAGAAGTCCCAGGTCGGTACGCCCGGGAAGGGCGAGTTGCTGGTGCAGCGCGCGTAGGCGCAGCCGATCAGGGTGCTCGTTCGCCAGACGATCTGCGTGTAGTGGCCGCACACCTTCCCGGCCGCGCAGGTGTTCGATGCGTAGTCGTAGTCCACCGCCTCCGAGGCCCAGGCCTGGACCACACCCGCGATGGTGGGCCAGTAGCCGGGGCTGCTGGCGGCGATGTTCTCGCCGAGGTTCCCGCGTCCAGCGTTGTGCTGGTACACGCAGTGCGCGGCCCATTGCGCGGCGACCGCTTCCACCTCGCTCGACCACTGCACCGAGGGGAGCGCCGGGTTCGGGGTGGGGGAGGCGCTGCCCCGCACCTGGTCGTGCGCGTCGAGCGCGACCCGAGCGAGGTCGGTGCTGGGGTCGGAGGGGCTCGGGCCGCCGGGGCCGTCGGTGTTCTTCTCGTCGAGGAGATCACAGGCCGTCAGCGTGGCCAGCAGGGCGAGCGCGGCGAGGGTGGGCGAGAGGCGGGTCATCCCGGGTCCTTGGGGAGTCTAGGATCGGTCCGGCACCCCCCAAGTCCGGTCGGACGGAGGGTCAATCTAGACCCACTCCAAAGTGTCTATCTCCCTCAGGTTTCCATGCGGGGTAAGGGCACGACCGGCTCCGAAGGGAGGGCCTCGTATGACAGCTCCAGCCAGGATTGCCGTCTGTCTGCTCGCGCTCGCCACGGCTCCCGCAGCCCGGGCACAGGCCACAGCGACCTCGACCAC
>DASXGF010000214.1:0-1572 GCA_036489275.1 Myxococcaceae bacterium
CCCGGCCGCGGCGCGAGGGGGACCAGCGCCTCGGCGGGGTCGAACCCGTGGAACCGCGCCTGGCTGGCGAAGGCGTACCGGTCCGAGCGGAAGGCGCTCTCCTCGTAGAGGATGCGGTGGCGTCCCGCGGTCGGCCGGTAGAAGGACACCATCAGGAGGTGGAGGTTGACGGTGAGCGTGTTCATCACCACCACCTCCTCCGGCTGCGCGCCGACGAGCCGCGCGGTGGGGCCGGTGAGGAAGTGGTGGTAGGGGAGCCAGGGGGAATCGCCCTGCACGTGGCCCTCGACGCCACGGCCGGCCCAGTCGTCCAGCACCTCCTGCACGCGATTCTTGACGGTTCGCGGCTGTAGCCCGAGCGAGTTTCCGGTCAGGTACACCACCGGCTCGCCGTCCAGTCCGCGGGGAAAGAGGAAGGAGTCGCGGAGCGGCCCGAGCGCATCGCGCGCATCGAGGTCCGTGGCGAGCGCCCGCCCTTCCTCGATGCTCAGCATGACCGGCCCAGCCAGCGAAGCGCGTTCTCTCCCAGCAGGCGCGCACGCGCGGGGGTGAGCTCGGGAATCGAGCGGATGAGCGCCCCGGGCTGTGTCTCCCCGAGCGGGAAGGGGTAGTCGCTCCCCAGCATCACGCGGTCCTCCCCGAACAGCGTCACGATGAGATGCAGCATGTCCGCATCGTGTACCAGGCTGTCCACCCAGAAGCGTCCGAGGTAGGCGCGGGGCGGAATCGGGTTGTCCACCGCCACCAGATCCGGCCGGCACTCGAACCCGTGCTGGATGCGCCCCAGCGTGCCGGGGAAGGCGCCCCCGCCGTGAGCGAAGCCGATGCGCAGGGTGGGCAGCCGTTCGAGGACGCCCCCGAAGATGACCGAGCAGATCGCGAGCGAGACCTCTGCCGGCATCCCCACCAGCCACGGCAGCCAGTACTTCCGCATCCGCGCCTCGCCCATCATGTCCCAGGGATGGACGAAGACGGTCGCGCCCAGCTCGGCCGCGGCGGCGAAGACCTCGAACAGCGCCGGGTCGCTCAGGTTCCAGTCGTTGACGTGGCTGCCGATCTGCACCCCGGCGAGCCCCAGCGTCCGGACGCAGCGCTCGAGCTCGCGCACCGCCAGTGCCGGGGCCTGCATCGGGAGCGTGCCGAGGCCGACGAACCGCTCGGGCGCGCCGGCAGCGACGCCGGCGAGGTGGTCGTTGAGGAACCGCGCGACCTCCGCGCCGTCCTGCGGCTTCGCCCAGTAGGAGAACATCACCGGAACCGTGGAGAGCACCTGCACGTCCACGCCGGCGCGATCGCAGTCGGCCAGGCGCGCGGCCGGCGCCCAGAGGTTCTCCTCTACCTCCCGGAAGGCCTGCCCGTCGTCCTTCACCATCCGCGCCCGGCACGGCCCGGTGGGCTGCAGGCCCATGAACCCGCCGTATCCGAAGCGGTCCTTCCACCGGGGCAGCTCGGGCGGAAGCAGATGGGTGTGGACGTCGACGACCGGCATGGCTCCGGTCATCAGGCGCGAGTCGCCCGCGTGCCGCACTTGCTGCACGTCGTGTTCTTCTCGCTTCCGTAGAAGTGCTCGAA
>DASXGF010000216.1:0-4904 GCA_036489275.1 Myxococcaceae bacterium
GCCCGCGTCGGTCACCACCAGCGGGCGGCGCATTCCGAGCCGCTGCACCTCGTCGGAGAGCCGCTTCAGCGCGCCGGGCCCGACCACGACGCGGGTGGGCCAGGAGAAGACGGTGATGCGGGGCGTGACCGGAAGGTCGAAGAACGAGGTGTCCATGGTCAGGCGAGCTCGAAGTAGCGCTCCAGCTCCCAGGTGGTGACGGCCCGCTCGAACTGCCGGACCTCCCAGGCGCGGGTGCGGAGGTAGTGGTCGACGAACTCCTCGCCGAGAAGCTCGCGGGCGACGGTGCTCCGGTCGAGGAGGGCGATGGCGTCCTTCAAATTTCGCGGCAGCGGCGCGGCGTCGCCGCGGTAGGCGTTGCCGATGACCGGTTCCGGAGGCTCGACCTCGTGCTCGATGCCCCAGAGGCCGCCGGCGAGCGAGGCGGCCATCCCCACGTAGGGGTTCATGTCCGCGCCGAGGAGCCGGAACTCCACGCGCATCGCCTTCGGGTCGGTGCCGATGACCCGCAGGGCGCAGGTGCGGTTCTCACGGCCCCAGGTCGCAGCGGTCGGCGCCCAGGTGTTCTCCACGCTGCGCTTGTAGCTGTTGATGGTGGGCCAGTAGAGCGCGGTGAATTCCGGCATCAGCTTCAGCTGGCCGCCGAGGTAGTGGCGCAGCGTCGTCGACACGCCCCCCTGGGCCCGGGAGTCGTGAAATCGGTTCTTCGTCCCGTCGAGGCTCCACAGCGACTGGTGGACATGTCCCGAGCAGCCCGGGAGCTTCGCGCTCGGCTTGGACATGAAGCAGGCGGTGAGGCCGTGCCGGGCGCAGATCTCCTTCACCGCCGACTTGAAGAGGACCGACTTGTCTCCCGCCGCCTCGAGCTCGTCGTAGCGGATGGCGGTCTCGTAGACGCCGGGGCCGGTCTCGGTGTGGAAGCCCTCCACCTCGAGGCCGAAGGCGTTGCAGCCGTCGAGGAGAGCGTGGACCAGGTCGGAGCTCTGGGAAGTGCGGAGCCAGGAGTAGCCGAACATCCCGGGGTCGAGCGGCTCCAGGTTCTGGAACCCCTTGGCCCGGAGCGAGCTCGGCGTCTCCCGGAAGATGAAGAACTCGTACTCGCTGCCGAACTTGGGGAGGAAGCCCTGGGCGCGGGCGCGCTGGCCAACGCGGCGGAGCAGCGCGCGGGGGCTCGGGCCGTAGTCCGAGCCGTCGGGCATCACGAAGTCGAGCAGGAAGGCGGCGGTGGCCGGCTCCCAGGGGATCATCCGCGCGGTGGACAGATCGATGCGCGCCTGGAGGTCGGGGTAGCCGGTGTGCCACCCCGTGACCTGGGCGTTGTCGTAGAGCTCGTCGGCCATGTCCCAGCCGAAGACGACGTCGCAGAACCCCAGGCCGGCGCGGGCGCAGGAGGCGAACTTGTCGAGGCTGACGTACTTGCCCCGCAGGACGCCGTCGAGGTCGACGCCGGCGATCTTCACCTGGGTGGCGCCCTTGTCCTCGAGCCAGCGCAGGGTCGACTCCACCGGATCCACCCTGCCCCGGGCCTGCTTCGGGGAGCGAGCGGCGGGTCGGGTCACTCGGGCTCCGGCACGGGGCATGGGTCAGACCTCCGGGAGTTGCGTCCAGACCGTCTTCAGCTGCGTGTAGTTCTCGAGCGCGTGCGCGGACAGGTCGCGGCCCCAGCCGGACTCCTTGTAGCCGCCGAAGGGCGCCGCATCGTCGAACTCGTTGAAGCAGTTGATCCAGACCACGCCCGCCTGGACCTTCTTCGCGAGGGCATGGGCGCGGGCGACGTCGCGGGTCCAGATGCTCGCGGCGAGGCCGTAGCTCGTGCCGTTGGCCTTGCGGAGCGCATCGACCTCGTCGTCGAAGCGGAGCACCGAGAGGACGGGACCGAAGATCTCCTCCTGGGCGATGCGCATGTGCGGCTGGACGTCGGTGAAGACGGTGGGCTTGAGGAAGTTGCCCTTGGCCTTGGCGCCCTCACGGTCGCGTTCGCCGCCGCTGGCGAGGGTGGCGCCCTCGCTCTTCCCGGACTCGATGTACTTGAGAATGGTCTCCAGCTGGTGCTGGCTGACCTGGGCGCCCATCTCGGTCTTTGCATCCAGCGGGTCGCCGACGACCATCTGCTTCGCCCGGGCGACGAGCTTCTCCACGAAGGCGTCGTGCGCCTTGGCGTGGACGAGGACGCGGCTGCCGGCGTTGCAGACCTCGCCCTTGTTCCCGAAGATTCCCCAGAAGCACGCCTCGACGGCCTTCGCCATGTCGGCGTCGGCGAAGATCACTTGAGGACTCTTCCCGCCGAGCTCGAGGGTGAGCTTCTTCAGATTCGTGTCCGCGGAGGCGTGCAGGAGCCGCCGCGCAGTCCGGACCGAGCCGGTGAAGGCGATCTTGTCCACGCCGGGGTGCCGGGCCAGCGCCTCGCCTGTCGGGGCGCCGTACCCCGGGAGAACGTTGAGCACGCCGGGCGGAAAGCCGACCTCGCGCGCGAGCTCGCCGAGCTTCATCGCGGTGAGCGGGGTGAGCTCGCTGGGCTTGAGCACGACGGTGCAGCCGGTGGCGAGCGCGGGCCCGAGCTTCCAGCAGGCGAGGCAGGTCGGGTAGTTCCAGGGAACGATGGCGGCGACGACGCCGACCGGCTCCCGCAGGACGTAGGTGAGGAAGCTCCCGTCGACGGGGAGGACCTCGCCGGTGATCTTGTTCGACCACTCGGAGGCGTAGGCCAGGGTGGCGCTGCCTGGGGCGACGTCGCCGCGGATGGCCTCCTTGAACGTCTTGCCATTCTCCATCGAGGTGACGAGGGCGAACTCCTCGCGCCGCTCCCAGAGCGCGTCGGCGAGCTTGCGCACGAGCTTGCCGCGGGCGCTGGGGTTCATGCGCGACCAGGGGCCGGACTCGAAGGCGCGGCGGGCGGCGTGGACGGCCTTGTCGACGTCGGTGGGTCCGGCGGCAGGCGCCTGGAAGAAGGTCTCGCCGGTGGCGGGATTGGTGACGGGGACGGTGCCTCCGTCGAGCGGGGCGACCGATTCGCCGTCGAACAGGAGCTTCGGCTCGGGGAGCCGGGGCGTCATGCTGCGTGCGTCGGACATGGAGAAGGTGTCCCTCGTGCGCGGGGGCCGGCGCAAGCATGGCGAGGTGACGGCGTCGTGTCGGGGACCGCCCGGCCGGCCCGCAGTCGTACTTCTCTCTCGCGGGGGCAGGCACGCCGGGGTAGACGGGGCGAATGCGTCGTCCCGTGCTCGTCGCGCTGCTGGTGCTCGTCGGCTGTGCTTCCACCAAGGTGGTTTCGACCTGGAGCAACCCCGCGTTCCCGGCGCGGAAGATCAAGAGCTTTGCCGTCTTCGCGTCGACCGGGTACCCGACGGGGCGGATCGAGTTCGAGCAGCAGCTGACCGACGCGCTCCGGAGGCGCGGGCTCGACGCGATCCCGGGCTACAACTTCGTCGCCTACGACGAGTACCCGGGCAGGGACGAGATCCTCCGCCGCGTCCAGGCGAAGGGCATCCAGGGCGCGCTGATCAGCAAGACCATCCAGAGCTTCACCCAGGAGCAGGTGAACCCGGTGGTGGTCGGCGGGGCGGTGTCGTCCGGCTGGGATGCGGCGGGCTTCTACGAGTACTGGTCCGCGCCCCTGACCTTCGCCGAGTACACGACCGAGGAGAACAAGTTCGTGGGCGAGACGGTGCTCTGGGCCCTCCCGGACGACAAGGCGATGTGGGCGATGCGGACGACGACGCTCCGAACAGACCCGGGCGCGTTCGCCGACGACATCGCGGCGGCCGTCGCGGCGGACCTCCGGAGGGCCGGCATCCTTCCCGAGTGAGGGCGCCCGACCCGAGTGCAGACCGTCGACCCCACCTGAGGGCCGGGCCCCCCGGATACGTCGCCTCACTCGCCCCGCGACGGGGGCTGGAGCGCCCGGCACGGTTCCTGCCCGTTGCTGGCGCATGCTTCGTCCCGGCGCTGTCGGAGCACTCTTCCTTCTGCTCATTCGCGTCGCGTTCGCTGCGCCGGCGCCTGTGCTGACGGTCGACGCCTCCGCCAATCGCCATCCCATTTCCGACGACATCTACGGGATGAACTTCGCCGATGGCACCCTGGCGAAGGAGCTGCGCCTTCCGGTGGACCGCTGGGGCGGCGACGCCACGTCTCGCTACAACTGGCAGGTCGACGCGAGCAACGCCGGCTTCGACTGGTTCTTCATGGCTGGGGGCGACCAGACCACGGCCGTTCCCGGCAAGGGCGCAGACGACTTCGTCCAGAAGGACCGGACCGCGGGAGCTCGCTCACTCCTGACGATCCCGATCATTCCGTACCTTAACAGCAAGGTGTCCTGGGACTGCAGCTACCCCAAGGCGATGTTCTCGCCGCAGCAAGCCTACAACCCGTACGTCCATCCGAACGGTGACGACTGCGGCAACAGCGTCCTGGTCAGCGACGGCACGAGCATCCGCCTCGCCGAGCAGCAGAAGCTGCGGACTCACGTCTACAACGACACGAGCATCGCCACCGCCTGGATGCAGCACCTCGTCCAGCGCTGGGGGACGGCGGCCAATGGCGGAGTGCGCTTCGTCGACCTCGACAACGAGCCGAGCGGCTGGGCGAACACGCACCGCGACGTCATCCCCGACGCCCCGGTGTACGGCAGCGACGCCGGCGTGCCCGGCATCATCGAGCTCGGCATCCGGTACGCCACGGCCGTGAAGCAGGTGGATCCCACCATTCGCGTGCTCGGCCCCGTGGACTTCGGTTACCCCGTCTACGACCGCGCGCCGGGCTACCTCGACGCCTTCAAGGCTGCCGAGGCCTCCGCGGGCCACCGGCTGCTCGACTACCTCGACGAGCACTACTATCCGGCGTCCTGCCCGGCGAACACCACCGATCCCGGTACCGCGGACGACCAGGCGAAGCGTCTTCGCGCG
>DASXGF010000241.1:0-4672 GCA_036489275.1 Myxococcaceae bacterium
GGACCTGCCTTGGAGCCGGCATTCCGCCGGATCGCCCGGCGTCTCGCCGCCCCGGGACGCAGGATCTGCGCGGCGGCTGTCGACGGTGGAAGCGCTGCTGCAACGCGGTCGCTGCCGGCAATCTGCCTGGCTGCAGCAATGGGGGTGCTGCCTGCACCCGAGGCACTCGGTGAGCGACTCCCCCGTAGAGGCTTTCGATCGACTCGGGAGGCCGACCATGATCCGGTTCCTCGCAGTGTGTGCCGTGTGCGCGATACCGACGGTGGCCCTGGCCGCACCGTCACCCGCGCAGGCGGGGGCGATTCCGCTGGACGCCTCCCGCTGGGAGCTCGAGGGCAATGCGAAGATCCTCGAGCACCAGGGACGCCCGTCCATCCTCCTCGACGGAGGCGCGGCGACGCTGAAGAACTTCGACATGCGCGACGCGGTCATCGACGTGGACGTCTCCACGCCGGCGACGCGCGGCTTCTTCGGTATCCAGTTCCGGGTCGCCGAGGATGGTCGGGCGGCCGAGTGGGTCTACCTCCGGCAACACAAGTCGGGGCTCGCGGACGCGATGCAGTACACGCCGGTGCTCGGAACCGGTCTCAACTGGCAGCTCTACAGCGGGCCCGGGTTCACCGGCGCGGTCGACATCCCGAAGGACACCTGGTTCCACCTCCGCCTCGAGGTGACTGGCGCGCAGGCCAAGCTCTACGTGAAGGACATGGAGAAGCCTGCGCTGGTGATGGACGATCTCAAGAGCGGTCTGCAGAAGGGTCAGGTCGCGCTCGCCGTGCTCATCGGCGAGACGTACTTCTCCAACTTCCAGATTCGCTCCACGCCCGACGTGGCGTGGGAACGCCACTGGCCGCCGACCCCTCCCACCGCTCTGACCCGGTGGAGCATCTCGCCCGCCTTCGAGGCGCTCGCCCGAGATCTCGAGAAACCGCTCGGCGCGTCCGAGGCGGCGTCGATCTCCTGGCAGGACGTCGAGGCGGAGCCGCCGGGGTTGGTGGCTCTGTACCGCTACCGCGACGCGCCCCATCCGCGGGTCAGCTTCCAGAGCGACTGGTCGACACGCCTGCAGCCCCAGCCTGGAATGAAGGTGCTCTACGCGCGGACCACCATCGTCTCCGACAAGGCGCAGACAAAGCGGCTGGCCCTCGGATACAGCGACGAGGTCGTGGTGTTCGTCAACGGGAAGATCCTCTACCGCGGGCGAAGCCCACAAGCGTTCCGCGACCCGGGATTCCTGGGCATCGTGAGCGCGGACAACGACACGGTGTACCTGCCGCTGAAGAAGGGGAAGAACGAGCTCGTCCTCGCGCTCAGCGAGCTCGGCGGAGGCTGGGGCTTCGTCTGCCGGCTGGAGCCGCTCGGCCCGGCCCCGGTGGCGACGTCCGGGGGGGAGGGTGCGGCGCCCACCGCGAAGTCCGTCCGGTAACGGCCGACCCCGACCGCGGCATGACCGATCACAGGCGGTGGCTCATGGACGAGGAAGGACGGCCGCGGACGGGCTGGCGGGTCCTTGCCTATCTCCTGATGTTCGCGTTCTCTGGCGCGGCCGCGGGAATGCTCGGACACTCGCTCCGGAGCGCTGCTCCGCGGTGGTTGAGCGGGGCGGTGGTGACGCTGGTCGGGGGAGGCCTCTGCGTGATCGGCTTCCGGGTGCTGAGGGCCCGGATGGACCGGAGGCCCTGGTCCTGGATCGGGCTCGACGCATCCGCCCGGACGTTCGCGACGCTCGCCACCGGCCTCTCGACGGGTGTGCTCATGGTGGGAGCGCTCCTGGCGCTGGAGTGGGCGCTGGGCTGGGTCGAGCCGACCCGTGTCGTCGGCTCGGCGACGGTCTCGGCGGTCCTCGGTTCGCTGTTCGCGGCGCTGGGCATCGGCCTCCTGGAGGAGCTGCTCCTCCGGGGCGCGATGCTCCAGAACCTCGGGGAGCGGTTGCCCCTCTGGGCGGCGACGCTGGTCACGGGGCTCGTCTTCGGGCTGCTGCACCTGGCGAATCCGGCGCAGCGGGTGAGCGCGGCCTTCGTGGCATCGGCAGCGGTGGCGACGCTGATGCTGGTCCTCGCCCGGTTCGCCACCGGAAGCCTCGGCTGGGCGATCGGCTGGCACGCCGGGTGGGACTGGATGCAGGACGTGCTCGGGATCGCCAGCCCCGGAGAGGAGAGGGCCCACCAGCTGATCCGGATCGCGCAGCACGGTCCGGTGCTCTGGACAGGCGAGGCGCCGAGCATCGAGGGCGGACTTCTGCCGATCCTGCTTCTCGGCGCGGTCGCTGCCGGCTTCTGGGGAGTGCAGGTGTGGAGGGGTGACCGCTGGAGCTGGCGTCGTCCGCTCTCGGAAGGAGAGCCGCGCCACGCCTCAGCGGGCGTGAAGAGTCGTGGCCCGGCGGCGGTCGGTGAGTGAGATCGGGCCCGCCGCGCGGGTGGCGAGGAAGGACGGAACCCAGAGGACGGCGGCGTCCCCGCTGAACCAGAGGTTCTCGATGGTCATCCGGGTGATGAGCCAGCGCCTCGACTCCCTCCAGAGATCCACGGCGTAGACGTTCATCAGGACGAGGTGCCCGGTGCAGCCGCCCCGGTGGAAGTAGTGCTCCTCGACCAGCGCCGTCGACGTCGCGTGCCCGCCGTCGTACGCGGTGATCCGGGGATTGAAGACCGCGTGACTCGAGACGAGCGAGGCGACGCTCGCCATCACGGCCTCGCCGATCGACCTCCGCCCTTCGAGGACAGGCACCGTCGTCTCCAGCCCTCGCGCCGGCGCGGTGAAGTCGAGCGTGGCATCGGCCGCGAAGGCCGACTCGAACAGCGCGCGATCGTGAAGGTCGATTCCGGTCGCGTAGCGGTAGAGTGCGTCCGAGATCTCGGCCCGTTCGGCCGGTGGAATCTCGGGATGCTGCTCTGAATGCCCTGTCGAGAGTTCCATGCGGTCACAACTACTCTCGTCCAGGCCCGGATGCCGCTCCAACCGCTGCTCGCCGCTCGGCCCGAGACAGGGGAGCCGGGGTCCCGTCACGGCGCGGTGCGGCAGGTCCGGCGGCGTTCTGCGAAACGTGCCTGATGGCGGGCGGCACACGCTCTCGCCATGCACGGCAAGCCGGCCGGCGGCGCCTGGGGCATCGCGGCCGTGGTCGCTCGGGGAACCCCGAACCGTCCACCACCGGCTGGTCAGGCTCGCGAAAGAGCACGGGGCGCCCCCGCCAGTGAAGAATGCGCCCCCGACCTGCCCGCACGCCCGGAGGACCGCAGTGACTCTTTACGTCACAGGATTCGAGGAGATCGCCTGGGGAGTCGCCCTCGTCGCGATCGTCATCATGCTCCACGGTCTCGCGATGGTCTGGACCCTGAGGGCCGTACACGGGTTGAAGATGCGCCTCGGCGGGAACCTGAACCTCGCCTGGTCGCTGCTGGTCCTCGTCGTCGCCGCCTGGCTGATCACGGTGTCACATCTCGTCGAGGTCTTCGCCTGGGCGGGCTTCATCTACTGGAAGAAGGCACTGCCCAACATGAGCATGGCCTACTACCTCTCGCTCCTCGACTATACGACGCTTGGCTGCGAGTACGACCTGCCCTCGAACTGGCGGCTCCTCGAGGGGATGATCGCCATCTCCGGTCTCATGACGTTCGCCTGGTCGACGGGCGTGCTCTTCGCGCTGGCCCAGGAGTTCCAGTCACGAGAGCTGCACCGCCGTGCACCTGCTGCGCCGGGAGGCTGACGCCGACACCGCGCCGTCACGTCGTTGCGGCCCCTGACTCGTGGTTGCATCTGCAATCAGCTGGCGCGCATCACCATCACGCGTTTCCCGGATCGCCACCACTCCGGAACCGGGCGCCCACTCCCGCGTCACTCGCCTTCACTACGCGCCCGCTCACCTGTGCGCGAGGGGCCCGTCGACACGGCCAGGCAGATCGATCCCGGGGCCAGAGGGAGCACGGAGTGACTCATCGCATCCGATTCATCGTTGCCGCTGCCGCGATCGCCGCGACCGCCGCGATCGCCGTTGCAGGCTGCTCGGGCGACCAGGGGCCTCAGGGTCCGGCCGGTCCCACGGGTCCTGCCGGTCCTGCGGGTCCCGCGGGGCCCGCCGGCCCGGGTTCGGGACAAGGCGCCGATCCTGCCGCTGGGTACCAGACCGCCACTCCGATCAAGCACGTGGTGATCATCTTCGGAGAGAACATCTCCTTCGATCACTACTTCGGCACGTACCCGACGGCGAAGAACCTGACCGGTGAAGTGGCGTTCCACGCCAAGACGGCCACTCCGGCCGCGAACAACCTGGCGACCCCGCTGGACGTGAACAACAACTTCCAGCCGCTCACCACGGGTCCGAACCTCCTCACCGCGAACCCCAACTTCACCAACACCGCGGGGAACGGCGCCGGCGCCGCCAACCCCTTCCGGCTCAACCCTGCCCAGGCGGCCACCGCCGATCAGGGCCACAACTACAAGCCGGAGCAGCAGGCATCGAACAACAACCTGATGGACTCGTTCCCCGCCTTCACCGGGACCGCCGGGCCGCCTCCACCGGGCACTCAGCCAGAGGCCGCCACCAAGGGCCTGGTGATGGGCTACTACGACGGCAACACCGTCCTCGCCTTTTGGAACTACGCCCAGGGCTTCGCGATGAGCGACAACTCGTGGACCACCACCTTCGGTCCGTCCACCCCGGGCGCGATCAACC
>DASXGF010000267.1:0-6874 GCA_036489275.1 Myxococcaceae bacterium
ACGACGGGCAGTACTTCAAGCGTCAGCCCACCTACGGCTGGAGCGGTCCATCCACGGGCGCCCCGGCGGTGAACGTCAGCGACCTGGGCTCGGCCAACTCCGCGGCGCAGAACGCGGTCCCGTCGTGGCGCTCGCGGATGCAGACCAACGAGATCAAGGCGATCAGCGGCAACACGCTGACCTTGAAGGATCCGCTGAACCTCGACTTCCCGCTCTCCTCCACCCCTCAGGTGTGGAAGACCATCCCGGCGAACACCTCGGGTTCGCTCGGGAACCGCTGGTCCGGCATCGAGAACATCGCCGTCGCCGGCGGGAACAACCAGTGGGGCTTCCCCGGCGGGACGATCGCCTTCAGCTACATGGCCTACTGCTGGGCGAAGAACGTCGAGGCGGACGGTGAGCACTGGACCAGCGATCCGGTCGACCACCCCGGGAAGTACGGCTACAACATCGGGATCGGCCGGAGCTACCGCTGCGTGGTCCGTGACTCCTACGCGCATGGATCGGCGGACGAGAACCCCGGCGGCCAGGCCTACGGGATCGTGGTCGGCGCCGGATCCTCGGCCTGCCTGGTGGAGAACAACATCTCGGTCGAGAACAACAAGCCGATCGCGCTCAACTCCACCGGCGGCGGGAACGTCATCGCCTACAACTACGTGGACCAGGCGGTGCTCTGGAGCAGCCCGGGATGGCAGGAGAACGCCATCGACGACTGCCACGCGAACTTCACCCACCACGACCTCATCGAAGGGAACTGGTCGCCCAACCTGGGCGGAGACACCACCCACGGGAACTCGGGCTGGCACACCCACTTCCGCAACTACGTCAACGGGAAGAACTCGTCTGGGAGCTTCACCGCGAACCTGAGAGCCGTGGGGATGGACGGCTGGACGCACGACCACGCGTACGTGGGCAACATCCTCAAGGGCGGGACGGTGTACCAGACCACGCCCTCGTCTCAGAACGGGACGCCCATCTACCAGCTGGGGAACAACGCCCAGGGCATGGGCGGGAACTGGGACAACGGCTACGCCCTGGCCCACATCTTCCGCGACGGGAACTGGGACAACGTCAACAATGCCGTGGTCTGGGCGAACGGCGCGAAGACCGTCCCCTCCTCGTTCTACCTGACCGCCAAGCCGGCTTTCTTCGGCGCCAGCGCCTGGCCGTGGGTGAATCCGCTGACCGGTCAGACCAGCACGCTCCCGGCGAAGGTTCGCTACGACGCGCAGACGCCGAACGTGGTGCCCTGAGCTAGGCGATTGCCAGGGGGTACCCGCCAGCGTCCTCCGCTGCGTTCACCACGGTCTCACGGAGCGCCGCCGGATCGAACGGACGGAACTGGAACAGCGGAGCGATGGCCGCGAGGTGCTTCTCCAGGGCGGCTGCCTCGCTCGAGGCGCAGAGCGCACGACGGGCGCGCTCGCCGCTCCGGGCAATGGCGTCCGCCGCGTAGGCCTGCGTCATCGCCACCTTCACCGGATCCATTCCAGAGGCCGAGGCCGACTGCCGGGTCCGGGCGACCATGGAGTCCACGGCGTAGGCATCCATCACCACGTCGGCGATCGCCGCCATCACGTCCTGGCGCTTCTCGATCTCCGTTCCGAAGCGCTCGGCGGCGACCTTCGTCGCATAGAGCGCCGCCATCTTGAGCGCCTCGGCATCTCGGCCCGCCGCGGCGACCGCGTCGCCACCGGTCGGCGCCGGCACCTGCCCCTCGGCCAGCGCCCGGGCCACCGCCTCCGCCTGCGCGAACAGGGGCAGGGTCCCCTTCGCCGCGCGCCTGAGGAGCATCCCGGTGACCAGCATCCGGTTGATCTCGTTCGTTCCCTCGAAGATACGGTTGATGCGCGCGTCGCGGTAGGCGCGCTCCACCGGGTACTCCTGGATGAAGCCGGCGCCGCCGTGGATCTGCACCGCGTCGTCCACCAGGCTGCCCAGCGCCTCGCTCCCCATCACCTTCATGATCGACGCCTCGATGGCGAACTCCTCGAAGGCGGCGATGGTCTTCGCCGGGTCGTCGGCGCCGGCGCTCTGACTGGCGAGCAGCGCGTCGATGAAGCCGGTGGTCCGGTAGGTCATCGTCTCGATGGCGAAGATCGCCCCCGCCATCCGGGCCAGCTTCTCCCGGGTGAGCGGGAACTTCGCCACTGGCGTCTTGAACTGCTTGCGCTCCTCGCCGAACTTCAGCGCGCTCCCGAACTGCAGCTTCATCCCGCCCAGCACCCCGGCGCCGAGCTTCAGCCGGCCGAGGTTCAGGATGTTGAAGGCGATCTTGTGCCCCTTGCCGATCTCCCCGAGGAGGTTCTCCGCCGGGATCCGGACGTCCTCGAGGTACAGCGGGCAGGTCGATGAGCCGCGGATGCCCATCTTGTGCTCCTCGGGCCCGACGGTGAATCCGGGCGCTCCCTTCTCCACCACGAACGCGGAGAAGTGCTCGCCGTCCACCTTGGCGAACACCACGAACACGTCGGCGAACGCGGCGTTGGTGATGTAGAGCTTGCTCCCGTTGAGGATCCACTCCTTGCCGTCGGGGCTCTTCACCGCCTTCGTCTTCGCCCCGAGGGCATCGCTGCCGCTGCCCTGCTCCGTCAGCGCATAGGCCGCCACCAGCTCGGCGGTGGCGAGCTTCGGCAGCCACTTCGCCTTCTGCGCCTCGGTGCCGAACCAGGCGATGGGCAGCGTCCCGATGCCCACGTGCGCGGCGAAGGTGACGCTCCAGGCCCCCATCAAGGAGTTCGCCTCGGCCAGGAGCAGCGAGGTGGTCTTGTCGCCACCCAGCCCGCCGAAGCGCTCCGGGATGTCGACCATCAACAGGCCCAGCTCTCCGGCCTCCTGCAGCAGCGAGCGGAGGAGGCCGGGCGTCTTGGCCTCGATCTCATCGGCCCTGGGGAGCACCTGCTCGCGGCAGAACTGCAGCCCGGTGCGGAAGAGCATCCGCTGCTCCTCGGTGAACGTCTCCGGCGTGGTGATGCGCGTTCTCCCCGCCTCCTGGAAGAGGAAGCCGCCGCCCTGGGGAACGGCGGAGGCGTGGGTGGGCTGGAGCACGGCGGCCATGTCGAGCACCTCGAACGGGGACTGATTCCTGAGTCAACGGATAGCCGAACCGACCCGCGGTTTCCAGCGCCGGCCGGTGCTCACCGCTTCGGGGCGCCCGGTCTCGGGTAGACGAGGCACACCGTCTCGAAGAGTGGCTCCTTCGGTCCAGCCCAGAACGCCGAGAGCACCGTGCCGACCGCGCGCAGCTCGGTGCCGAAGGAGGGAACGAGACAGGCGTCCGGTGCGTGGAAGCGCGTCTGGAGCCGCTGCAGCCCGGCGCGGGCGGTGCCCACGTCCAGCCGGCCGCCGCGCACCGGAACCGTCGGGCCGTTCGGGTCGGGCCCCGGGAGCTTTCCGATGCCGCTCACCAGCTCCAGGCCATCCTGCCGCTGGACCACCCGGAGCTTTCCGGGCCTCGGATCGTCCAGCCACGCGTCGAAGGCCGCTTCGTCCCGGAGCTCCACGGCGAACGCGACCGCGCCATCGGGATGAAGGACGAAGGTGGGGACCTTCGCGTCGTCCAGCGCGGCGAGCAGCGGCGCGACCTCGGCCATGTACGCCCCGTCGTCGGGAACGAGGAGCGCCGGGCCCTTCCCGATCGCTGCCAGGAGCGGTGCCGCCCCCGCGTCCATGCCGAGAGACGCCACGGCCGTGCCGGCGCGCGCCTGCCCTGGACCGAAGGACACCCGGACGGCGTTCGCGGGGAGGGGAGCCCCCCACACCGGTGCGGGCGGGAGTCGGTGTGGATCCGCCCCCCCGTCCGCTCCGGCTGCACCGAGCGGCTGGAGCGGCGCGGGCGCCAGCGAGGAGAGCGGAGGCGCGCTCCGCTCCTCGCATCCGGAAGCGACGATGCACACCCATGAAAAGACGAGAGAGATCGCGCGACGCACGGAGCGCTGCACAGCATGCCCGGCGCGCGCACCCGGATGCTAGCCTCCCGGTCCAGGCGTGCCCTCCCCCGTTCCGGTCGAGTTCGGCAAGTACCAGCTGCTCGAGCGACTCGCCGTCGGCGGGATGGCCGAGCTCTACCGCGCGCGCTTCGACGCGATGGCCGGGGTCAGCAAGTCGGTGGTCATCAAGAAGATCCTGCCGGCGTTCGCGGGGAGCGAGGCCTTCGTCCGGATGTTCGTGAACGAGGCTCGCATCGCGGTGTCGCTGAGCCACGGGAACATCGCCCATGTCTTCGACTTCGGGGAGATCGACGGCGACTACTTCCTGGCCATGGAGTACGTGCACGGCCAGCCGCTGAGCCGCGTGCTCCGGCGTGCCCACGCGCTCCACTTTCCGTTCCTCCCCGAGCCCATCGCCCTGCAGATCGCCATCGGGATGTGCCGGGGGCTCCACTACGCGCACTCCCGGGTCGACGAGCGAGGGCGTTCGCTGCAGATCGTCCACCGAGACGTCTCGCCGCAGAACGTGCTTCTCGGCTACGGCGGGGAGGTGAAGATCGTCGACTTCGGCATCGCCCGGGCCCGCAACGCGACCGACGCGATGATGCAGGCCACGGGAGTGAAGGGGAAGTTCCCCTACTTCTCACCGGAGCAGGCGCGCGGCGAGCCGGTGGACTTTCGCACCGACATCTACGCGACGGGCGTGGTGCTCTACCAGATGCTCTGCGGCCGGCTGCCACACCTCGGGAAGATGGTGCAGACGATGCAGAGCATCATCCACGGCGAGTTCCCCGCGCCGCGCACGCTCAACCCACGCCTGTCCCCCGAGCTCGAGGCCACCGTGCTCAAGGCGATGGCCTATTCCCCCGATGCCCGCTTCGCCTCCGCCCAGGATCTGGAGCACGCCCTGTCGGATGCGCTGCACGCGCTCGGCCCCCGGCCGCCGCCCCTGGGTGACTTCATGTCCTTCCTCTTCGAGCCCGAGCTGCTCGCCGAGGGGAACGAGGTGAAGCTCCCCCGGGGGATTCTCCAGTCCGTCCCCGAGTGGCGGAAGGGTACGCGCCCCGAGGAGCCGCCGGAGGGCGTGCCCTCGGTCACCACCGCGCCCGTGCACACCCGGCCAGTGGAGCAGGCCCGGCGGTGGCTGCTCGTGGCGCTGCTGGGCGTGGCGCTCGTGTTCGGGACCATCCTCGCCGCCGTGCTGGGGCACGTGCCGACCTTCGAGCTCGAGCTGCGCTCGGATCCCACCGGGGCGAGCGTGGACGTGGACGGTTCGCCGGTTCCGGGGACCACGCCTCTGCGGATCACCCACCTCGGCGCCGATCAGCCGCACCAGGTCAGGGTGAGACTGCAAGGCAGGCCGGAATGGACCGGGGAGATCCGCGGACGATCTGGCACCACCGTGCACCTGAGTGCCGACCTTCCGCCGTCGCCGCAGGTCGTTGGGGACTCACCCACCCCGCGCTGACCGGGGCCACCGCGCGCGGAACCCCCCGTCCCCAGCGGTACACCCGGCCTGGCCCCGCGTTCGCAATGGCCTGCAGGCATGCGCCGGACCCGGGTGCTGGTGGTGGACGACGAGCCGCTCGTGGCGAGCGCCGCCCGTCGGCTGCTGGCCCGGGCCCACGAGGTCCAGGTGGCGCACAACGGGCACTCCGCCCTGGAGCTGATCGAGACCGGCCGCTTCGACGCGGTGCTCTGCGACATCCTGATGCCGCACATGACAGGGCTGGAGCTGCACGCCCTGCTCTCGGCCACCCGGCCGGAGGTCGCGGGAAGGATGGTTTTCCTCACCGGTGGCGTCTTCGACGGTCGGGCGGAGCGATTCCTCGAGGACAACGCCCGCTGGTGCATGGGCAAGCCGTTCGACCCGGGAGCCCTGCTGGCGCTGGTCGCCGGGCGCATCGCGAGTGCCGATGCTCTCGCGCCGTGCCGCCGGATGGTGTAGGCCCTCGCCCTCGACATGGCCGAGACAACTCCGCCGCCCCTGACGCTCGCCGTCGGGGACCGCGTCGTCTACCCGAACCAGGGCGTGTGCCGCGTGACCAGCGTGGAGTCGAAGGAGGTCGCCGGGCAGACGCTCACCTTCGTCACCATGAAGCGCGAGGAGGACGGCGCGGTGGTGATGGTGCCCGAGGCGAAGGTCCGCGCCATCGGCCTCCGAAAGGTGGCCGGGCGGGCGGACGTGGACCGGGTCTTCGCCTTCCTTCGCTCCGACAGTGACAAGGCGAACCTCGACTGGAAGCAGCGCGCCCGCACCAACGTGGAGCGCATGAGCCAGGGCGGGCTGATGGGCCTGGCCGAGGTGGTGAAGGGCCTGCAAGTTTTGTCCGAGCTCCGCCCGCTGCCCACCAAGGAGCGCGAGCTCTACGACAACGCGCGGCACCTCCTCGTGGCCGAGCTGGCGGCGAGCCTGGGGATCGCCGAGGTGGACGCCGAGGACTCGGTGGACGTGGTCCTCTTCCCGCCCGGACGCGAGCGCCCGAAGCGCACCGCCGAGGAGTTCCGCAGCGTCACCGCCGACGAGGACGGGATGGAGCTCGGTGAGGACCTGCTCGAGATGGGCGGGGAGATGGAGCTCGCAGGCGAGCCGGAGGCCGAGCCCGAGGAGGCCCAGGCGGAGGAGGCGGCCGAGCCGGCGCCGAAGGGGAAGGCCGCGGCGAAGGGGAAGCCCGAGAAGAAGGCTGAGAAGAAGCCCGCCTCGGAGAAGAAGCCGGCCGAGAAGAAGGCCCCGGCGAAGGCCGAGAAGAAGCCCGCCAAGGCGGAGAAGAAGGCCGCCCCGGCGAAGAAGCCGGCGGCGAAGGCCGTGGCGAAGAAGCCCGCCGCGAAGGCGAAGAAGAAGTAGCCCCGAGGAGAGACGACCCCGTGATTCGCCTCGTGACGCTGGACACGTTCGACCCGAAGGTCATCGACCGGCTGTGCAAGGTCCTCTACACCGCGTTCGG
>DASXGF010000271.1:0-35976 GCA_036489275.1 Myxococcaceae bacterium
CCAGTCCGGGACAGACCGCCCCTGCCTCCTGAAATCCTGTTCCGGGTTCCCGTCCCCTGGTGGTGCCGCGGCGGCCACCGTCGCCCAGGGGTGCATGTTCTCTGGCCCGGCGTCGCGGACGGTCCACCTGGTCGAGGTCGCCGAGCGGGAGCGGGATTCGCTCCGGCGCCTCATCGAGTCCCTCGACGTCGGGGTCGAGGCATTCGGCTCCCTCCCCGAGCGCCCCGATCGAGGCCCGCACTCCTGCAACTGCCTGGTGTGGTCGCTCGACGGCGCGGGTCCCGGAAGCGAGTTCGACGCCCTGCTCGAGGAGATCGGCGAGGGCACTTCGGTGGTGCTCCTCGGTCGAGCGCCGGCGCTCTCTCTGGTCACCCGCGCCCTCAAGGCGGGAGCGGTGGACGTGCTCCGCAGCCCGGTGGACGTGGGGGAGCTGCGACGGGTGCTGGACGAGGGATTCGAGCGGAGCGACTCCGAGCGGCAGCAGGGGGCGCGGATCCTCGAGGTCGAGGAGCGGCTGGAGCGGCTCACCGTCCGGGAGCGTGCCGTCCTCCGACCGCTCATCCGTGGCCAGCTCAACAAGGAGATCGGCGCCGAGCTGGGCATCACCGAGCGCACGGTGAAGGCGCATCGCGGGTCCATTCTCCGCAAGCTCGAGGTGGGCTCGCTGGCGGAGCTGGCCCGGGTCGTCACCACGCTCGAGCTCGCCCGGCAGCACCGTGCCGAGCGCGCGGCGTTCGCGCGGAAGCAGATGCTGGGCCCGTCCGAGGCGCCGGCGTCACTGTCGGCCTGAGCCTTCCGCCCCGGGCCACCACCGGACAGGGGCGCTGCCGCGGCGCTCGACCTCGGGCACGGTTCGAGGGCAGCCTGGGCAGGTGATGCTCGACGCGCTCCTGACCGCAGCTCCGCCGTGGCCGAGGCGGGTGGTCTGCCTCACCGAGGAGACGGTGGAGACCCTGTACCTGCTCGGGGCCGGCGACCGGGTGGTGGGCGTCTCGGGGTTCGTGGTGCGCCCGCCCGAGGCCCGTCGCAAGCCCCGCGTCAGTTCGTTCCTCGACGCCAACTTCGACCGGATTCTCGAGCTTCGTCCGGACCTGGTGCTCGGCTTCTCGGATCTGCAGGCGGACATCGGTCGCGAGCTGTGCAAGCGCGGCGTGCCGGTGCACCTCTTCAACCAGCGGAGCGTGGCGGAGATCCTCCAGGCAGTGCGTCTCACCGGCGCGCTGGTGGGCCTCGCCGACGAGGCAGATGCGCTGGCGACCCGGCTCGGCGCGGGGCTGGAGCGGCACGCGGAGGCCGCGGCGGCGCTTCCCCGGCGCCCGCGGATGTTCTTCGAGGAGTGGCACGACCCGCTGATCAGCGGCATCCGATGGTGCAGCGAGCTGATGGAGCTGGTGGGCGGCGTGGACGTGTGCGCCGAGAGCCGCGCCAGCCAGGGCGCGCAGGGCCGCATCTTCCCGCCCGAGGAGGTGGCCCGGCGCGACCCGGAGGGCGTCGTGGCCAGCTGGTGTGGCCGGAAGGCGAAGCCGGAGAAGATTCGCGCCCGCCCGAACTGGACGGGGGTGCGGGCGGTGCTCGACGACCAGCTCTACGAGATCAAGAGCTCGGTCATCCTCCAGCCGGGACCGGCGGCGCTGACCGAGGGCGTGGACCAGCTGGCGCGCATCGTCGCGGCGGTGGCGCGGGGAGAGCAGCTGGGACGACCGCGCGAGGGGGACCTCCGCTCGGCGGCCTGAGGCTCACTCGCGGGCGGCGAGCAGGGGCCGGAGCGCCCGGAGCGTCCACACGACCGCGAGCACCACGAGACACAGGGCGACGACCGCGAGGTACCGCGACACCAGCGCCTGCTCCGTCCAGCCGTGCGTCTCGACCAGCACGCTCGCATCGGAGAGCCCTGCGCCCTCGAGCTGCCCGAGGGGGATCTCCCCGGGATCCCGCCGCGCCGCCCACCACACCGAGGCCACGTCCGAGAACGCGGCCGCTCCGACGACCAGGAGCCCCCAGCGGAGCGCCCCGCGCCGGAACGGCGACTCCTCGCCGCTGAACACCGTGCACATGAAAGCGGTGCCCAGCACCAGGGCCCCGGCGTCGCCTGCGAAGGAGATGAGGGCGCGCGCCGTCCGCGTCTCCGGCAGGAGCCCGAGCAGCACGACCGCACCGAGGACGGCGCCACCCACGATCCACGATTGCCGCCCGGAACGGCGACCGAGCACGAGCAGTCCAGTCGCGACTCCGAGGAGCAGTCCCACCAGGACCGGGGAGCGGCTCTCGGCCATGGGAGTGAACCAGGGCAGGGGAAACGCCGGGAACCCGAGGGCGAGCGCGGTCAGCGCGTGGCCGAGCTCGTGGAGCGGCATCCCGAAGAACATCCGCTGGAGCGAATGCCCGAGCCCGCTCCGCGAGAAGAGCGCCGCGATCACCAGCGTCAGCGGAACGGCAACCAGCCGCAGCCGGAGCTCGTCGACCGGCTCCAGAGGCACCACGGGCGCGCGCCTCGCGCTGAGCACCCCGGTGGCAGGTCGTCGCATCCTCGACCCGGAATGGTAGCCCAGAGTGGAAGACGCGCCCGGATCCGGCAGACTCCCTGGACGCATGGCGCTCGTCCCCTGCCCGGAGTGCGGAAAGCCGATGTCCACGCAGGCTCCCTCCTGCCCACACTGTGGCTACGCGCCGCAGGTCGCCCCGGTCCGGTTCGCGGCGGTGGGCGAGGCGGGAGCAGCCGACCCGCCCCAGCGGCAGGAGTCGGTGGTCTGGGAGGGGAAGCCCTCGCTCAAGCTCCTCATGGTCCAGGTGCTGAGGACGCTGATCGTCGCGGTCGCGGCCATCGTCGCGGCGGTGTTCGTGCACCCCCTGGCGGTGGCGTTCTTCGAGGATCTCTCGGCAGGGAAGGGCGGACGCGGTCCGCGCGACGGCTCGCCGGCGACGCTCATCCTCATGGTGATCATCGGCTCCTACCTGGTGATCCGGGCGATCGTCCTCACCGTCTCGGTTTTCCGGCTGCGGACGACCCACTACAAGCTCACCAACCAGCGGCTGATCGTCGAGCAGGGGATCCTGAACCGCGCGCTGGACGAGGTGGACCTGCGGACCGTCGACGACTCGGGCTTCTCCCAGTCGCCGCTCGAGCGCCTCCAGGGCATCGGAACGGTGTGGATCATCGCCAGCGACCGCTCCACGCCGAGGCTGACCCTCCGGGGGATCCCCGATCCCCGGGCGCTCCGCGAGAAGATCCGCGAGAACGCGTACCGGATGAGCCAGGGACAGGTCTTCACTCGCTCCACCTGAGCCGCACCCGGGAGGATGCCGTGGCCATCGAGGTCGTCCAGGCCGACATCACCACCCTCGACGTGGACGCGATCGTGAACGCGGCCAACAGCGGGCTGCGCGGCGGCGGTGGGGTCGACGGCGCCATTCATCGCGCTGCGGGTCCCGAGCTGCTCGAGGCGTGCCGGCGCATCGGCGGGTGCCCCACCGGGGAGGCGGTGCTGACTCCGGGCTTCCGGCTGCCGGCGCGCTTCGTCATCCATGCCGTGGGACCGGTCTGGCAGGGGGGAGGCCGCGGCGAGGCGGAGCTGCTCCGACGGACCTACCACTCGGCGTTCGACGTGGCGCGCTCCGAGCCGTCGGTGCGGTCCATCGCCTTCCCGGCCATCTCCACCGGCGTCTACGCCTTTCCGCGGGAGGAGGCGGCGCGGATCGCGCTGGAGGTGATGCGCGAGCGGTCGTCTGAGCTGGACCGGATCGTCGCGGCGGTGTTCTCGGCCGCGGACCGCGAGCTGTACCTCACTTTACGGCAGCGAAGCCTCGGAGGAGGGCGGCCTTGAAGAGCGGGGCTCGCTGCTCGTCGATCATCCCGTCGAACTTCTCCACGACCTTGCCGTTCAAGCCGATGACCCAGGTGTACGGCAACGCCGTCCGGTCCCACTGCACGAGGAACGGCGTGTTCGCCCAGACGACCTGATCCTGGAACCACTGCGGCTGGGTCCGAAGCCAGGAGTCGAGCTTGTGGCCCGGCTTTTCCTGCAGGTAGGCCGGCAAGAAGACGACCCGGTCCGCGTAGGGCGCGATGGAGTCGGCGAGCACCGACATCTGGGCGAGGCAGGGCGTGCACCAGTCGGCCCAGAAGGTGAGGACGACGACGTGCCCCCTCAGGTCCTCGAGCGTGCTGGTGGCGCCTCCCTTGGCCCGGACAAGCTGCGGGCTGGCGCAACCGGCGAGGGCCAGCGCCACGAGAATCGGAAGGACGAGGCGTCGCAGGATCATCTGATCTCCAGGAAGACCGCCGTGTGGGGCGCGCGCGGCGATTCGAGCGTGGTCACCTGGTCCGGTCATGACGTTCCCCCCAGGTCCGTCGCCCGACCGGAACCTTACCAGGCTATCCGCGCGCCGGCTCGATCCGCTCGCTGGTGGCAGGTGCAGATCGCTGGACGAGGAGCCCCGCCAGCGCACACGCGGCGCAGAACAGCGCCCACGCGCCCAGCTGCCCGCGGTCGATGAGGACCCCCGCGATCGCGGGCCCGAGGATCTGCGCCACCGATTGCAGGGACGTGTTCAGCCCCAGCACGACGCCCTGCTCGTTGCGGGCGACAGCCTGCGTCACGAGGCTGGTCAGTGCCGGGCGGAGGACGCCGGTGCCGACGGAGCTGAACAGACCCGCGACCAGAAGGAGCGGCAGCAGGTGGACGCCGGCGAGCAGCCCGTAGCCCACGGCCATCGACGCGAAGCCGGCGGCCACCAGCCAGTGCTCGCCGAAGCGTTTCACGAGACGCCCGAGGAAGCTCTGCACCAGGATGCCGAGGAGCCCGGCGTAGGCGAAGACGAAGCCCACTTCGCGGGCCTGGAAGGGGCGGCCATTCCAGGTGAGCCGCCGCTCGAGGAAGAGCGCCAGGCCGCCGGTGAACGCGGCGAAGGCCATCACGAAGCAGAAGAACTCCACCAGCAGTCGCGAGAGGCCTGGCCGCCGGAAGTACTGGAGGTACTCACCCCAGGCGAAGAGCGAGAGCCGCCGCCCTGCGGGTCCGGCCGGGCCCGCCGCGGGCGCGGGCTTCGTCGCGGGGAGGAGGAAGATCGTCGCCAGGATGCTGACGGCCGAGAGGGCGGCCGAGAGGAGAATTGGAACCGCCAGCCCGAAGGGAGAGAGCATGCCCGAGATCGCTGGCCCGAGCAGGAAGCCAATCCCGAAGCTGATGCCGATCAGCGCAAAGGAGCGCGCGCGGTTCTCGGGCTCGGTGACGTCGGAGATGTATGCCTGGGCAAGGACCAGGTTGCCGGCGGTGAGCCCGTCGATGATCCGGGCCAGGTACACCAACCACAGGCTGCCCGCGCCGGCGAGGAGCAGGCGCGAGGCGAAGGTGCCCAGCTGCGAGACGATGAGCAGCGGCTTGCGCCCGGTGCGGTCACTCCACCGGCCGAGGAACGGGCCGCTCAGGAGCTGACAGAACGCGTAGGTGGAGACGAGGAGCCCGACCGCGGTGGGGCTCGCCCCGAGCTTCTCCGCATAGAACGGAAGCAGTGGAAGGATGATCGTCAGGCCGAGGATGTCGGCCAGGACGATGAGAAAGATGGGGAGGAGCGGCCGATCCTTCACGGGCGCTCCCCTCAGACCAGAAGTCGCCTCCTGCGGCAACCCTCGCTGCGTTTCTCTACGAACGCAGGGCCTGGATCGCGGCGTCGCTGAACTGCTGCAGATCGTCCGGCTGGCGGCTCGTGATCCAGTTGCCGTCCCGCACCACCGGCTCGTCCTTCACGTTGGCGCCGATCTGCCGCAGGTCCTCCTGGATGGTCTTCCAGGCGGTCATCGTGCGGCCCTTCACCAGGCGCGCGCTGATCAGCAGCTGCGGGCCGTGGCACACCGCGGCCACCGGCTTCTTCGTCGCGTCGAAGTCCCTCACGAACCGGACGAAGCGCTCGTCGGCCCGGAGCTTGTCGGGTGAGTGGCCGCCGGGAAGCAGCAGCTCGTCGTAGTCCTGCGGCTTCGCGTCGGCGATCGACTTGTTCGCCTTCACGCTGACCTTGCCCTTGTCGCCCTTCAGCTCCTCGCCGGTCTCGCGTCCGATGATGTCGACCTCGAAGCCTTCGGCCTTCAGCCGGTCGTAGGGAATCTTGAGCTCGCTGTCCTCGAAGCCCTGTCCCAGCAGGATTGCAACCTTCTTGGCCATGGTCGTCGCCTCCTCGGTGTGGCGGAGACACGACGCTGTGCACCCCGGCGCCGCCTGTCACCCCCGTCGGACACGCTCGCCTCCCCACGCAGCGCGCGGGCGACGGGCCGAGGCTCACCGTGCTCGCCCGGCGATACTGCGCGGACGTCTCAGATCGTCGGCGTCCCCTCGTAGAGGTACGCGGTGTTCTCCAGCCGCGCGCCCTTGCTGTCGGCCACTGCGAACTGCGCCGGCTTCCCCGACGGACGGGTGCTCCACATCGTCGCCCCCGCGTAGGCGCCGGCCTTGTTGACCGCGTAGAAGCTGATGCCGAATGCCGGCCGGCCCTTGTCGTCGAGCAGGCGCTTCTCCTTCGTCGTCTCGGCGATGCGGCGGAGCGTGTCGAGGCAGGCGTCCTTCGGCGAGCGTCCGGCGCGCATCCGCTCGACGATCAGGTGTCCTCCGGCGGTCAGGATGTTTGCCTCACCCCGCCCGGTGCTTCCCGCAGAGCCGATGGCGTTGTCCAGGAAGCAGCCCGCGCCGATGAGCGCCGAGTCGCCCACCCGGCCTGGCATCTTGAAGAACAACCCGCTCGTGCTGGTGCAGCCGGCGAGGTCGCCTTTCCCATCGCACGCCGAGAGGTGCACCGTCCCGTGACTGCGCGGGTCGCGGAACGGATCCCGCCCGTACCGGCGAATGAAGTCCTGCACGTCCGGGTCGAGCTTCGACGGATCCGGCTCGAGCCACTTGTCCTTCGCCGAGAGGTTCTGCTTCCAGTAGAGCCAGACCTTCCGCGCCTTGTCGGTCAGGAGGTTCTCCACCGGGAACCCGTTCATCTCCGCGAAGCGGCGCGCGCCGGGGCCCACCAGCAGGATGTGGTCGGTGGTCTCCATCACCGCCTTCGCCACCCGGCTCGGGTTCTTGATGCCCTCGAGCGCGGCCACCGCGCCGGCCCGTCCAGTCGGCCCGTGCATCACGCAGCTGTCGAGCTGGACGACGCCGTCCTCGTTGGGAATCCCGCCGTAGCCGACGCTCATGTCGTTCGGGTCGTCCTCGACCAGGTTCACGCCCGCGACGATGGCGTCCAGCGGATCTCCGCCCGCCTTCATCCGCTTCACCGCGAGCTCGGCAGCCTTGAGCCCGTTCGAGGAGGCCACGACCACCGGCGTCGATCCCGAGGCGCCCCCGGCGGTCGGCCCGGCAGCGCTCGCGGCGAACGGGGCCAGCGCCGCGGAGGAGAGGAACGTTCGTCGAGAGACCAAGGTCGAGGCTCCTAGGGCGAGCGAGGGACGATGCGGCTCCACATGGAGAGGAGGTTGCGCACGACCGCCCCGTCGGGGGAAGGCGCCGCAGGCGGAAGGTCGAGCTGGAGCCCGTACGGCCCGAGGCGGTTGAACGGGTTCGACGTTTCCTGGTTCTTCAAGGGAACGGCCGGGTCGGCGGGCCGCACCACCGCAGCGAGGAGCACGCGCGGGACGGGGGAGCGCATCGGCGGGCGAGCATGCCACGACGGAGGCGCCTGGAAGCACGACGTTTCTGGGGCAAGTCACGGGCCACCCGGGGGACGCGTGGTGGAATCGTCGCCGGTCCGGACGGGGGCCCGGGGTAGCATCCCCGGAACGCCTCACAGGGGAGGGGTAGATGAGCGACGCGCCGCGATTCCTCGGAACCGCCCTGCTGCTCGCGAGCACCGCAGCCTACGCCGCCGATGCAGACCGGACCTCGGTGACCGCGGTCGGCAAGTGCGACGAGGCGAGCGCCATCGCCGCCCGGAGCTTCCGCTCGGCGCTCGCCGCGAAGCCCGGGGTGAAGGTGGCGTCGGAGGCGGAGACGGCGCAGCCGTTCGGCGGGACCACCGACCGCAACCTGTCCGCGGTGACAGGCGCCATCTCCTCGGCGCGGAGCGACTTCTACGGTGGGCAGGCCGCGCAGGCGAAGACGACGCTGCACGGCGCGCTGGACGACGTGACGCGGCTGCCGCCGTCCGACGCGCGCTGGGCCGCCGAGCGCGACGGCCTCACCTTGCTCGCGCAGATGCTCCAGAAGTCGGACCCCAAGGGCGCCGAGGCCGCGCTCAACCGCGTCTTCCGGGTCGAGCCCGACTACCAGCCGGACACTGCGAACTATCCGCCCTCGTTCCAGAAGTACGTGAACGGCATCCGGAAGGCGGCGAAGAAGAAGAGCACCACGCGTCTGGACATCACCACCTCGCCGCCGGGGAAACCGGTCTACCTGGGCGGGCGCAAGGTCGGCGTGGGGCCGGTGAGCGTGCGCGTGCCGCCCGGCGAGTACCGCGTCGAGGCGGACTGGGGACATCGGGGCGCGGTCCGCACCATCACCGTGCCCACCACCCCGGTGGAGCTGAGCGCCGGCGTGGAGGGCGCGGTGTTCCCGGACGGCGGGCCTTGCATCGAGGCCACCGAGCCGTCGACGGCGCTGGCCCGCGCGGCGAGGCTCACCGGGGGCGCCCGCGTCATCGGCGTACATCCCGAAGTCGCCGGCGAGGACAGCTTCGTCGTGGCGACCTCGGTGAACGGGCAGGGCCAGGACGTGCGTGAGGCGCGGGTCAAGGTGCAGCCGGGCGCCTCCACCACCGAGGCCCTCGGCCTGCTGGCGGACTGGGCGGCGAAGGGCGGCGCGGCGGATGCTCCGGTGGAGGTGACCCGGGGGCCCGGGGCGAAGTCGCTCGTGGTGGCGCCGGTGGTGGCCGCAGGCGCCGCGGCAGGAGCAGCCGGAGCCGCGGCGGCGACGAGTCCGACGACGCCCGCTCCGGCGGCGGCCCCCGCGAGCACTGGTTACGATCCGAACGCCACGCACTTCGAGGCAGCGTTGCGCGTGGGCTTCGGGCTCCCGCTGGGGTCGGCATACCAGACGACCTCCGGGAGCGACGTCAGCCTCGGTGACTGGAGCTCCTTCACCATCCCGCTGCAGCTCGACCTGGGAGTCCGGCTCGGAGGGTCCTGGTTCCTCGGCGCGTACTTCTCCTACGGATTTGCAGGGTCTGCCTCAGTGGCGTTCGCCAGCTTCACGTGCGGAGTCAGCGACGTGAAGTGCTCGCCCAGCACGCTGCGCTTCGGAGGCCAGGTCCACTGGCATCCTCTCGGCAACGCCTCGACGGACCCGTGGATCGGGCTCGGTTCCGGATACGAGCGCGTGAACCTGGGGGTGAGCGGCTCGACGGGCGAAGGCTCACTCAACCTGAGCGGCTGGGAGTTCGCCAATGTCCAGCTCGGCCTCGATTTCGCCCTCGGCTCCGCCGTGAAGATCGGCCCCTGGGTCAGCTTCTCCATCGGCCAGTACGGCTCGATCGGCGGCTCGAGCGGAGGCTCGGGCATCTCCGGCGACATCACCAACAAGACCATCCACGAGTGGGTGATGGGTGGCGTCCGCCTCGTCATCCTTCCCTGAATCGGGGCCAGAGCGGGGTTGCTCCCGGCGCGCCGAGCGGCGACTCTCGGCGCCATGCCGTCCACTCCCACCGCCGCCGCCGGGGAGCTCTCCCTGGAAGAGCTCTGGATGCCGTTCACCTCCAACCGGGCCTTCAAGCGGGCGCCGCGGCTCCTGGCCTCGGCGTCGGGCATGCACTACCGCGACGTCGAGGGGCGGACGGTGCTCGATGGGACCTCCGGCCTCTGGTGCGTGAACGCGGGGCACTGCCGCCCGCACATCGTCGAGGCCATCCAGCGCTCGGCTGCGACGCTCGACTTCGCCCCCGGCTTCCAGATGGGGCATCCGGCCAGCTTCGCCCTCGCGCGCGAGGTGGCTGCGCTCGCTCCCGGCGACCTGGACCACGTCTTCTTCGCCAACTCGGGCTCGGAGGCGGTGGACTCGGCGCTGAAGATCGCGCTCGCCTACCACCAGGCCCGCGGCGAGCCCGAACGGGTTCGCTTCGTGGGACGGCTGCGCGGCTACCACGGCGTGGGGTTCGGCGGGATCAGCGTGGGTGGCATCGAGCCCAACAAGAAGACGTTCGCCGCGCAGCTCCTGCCCCAGGTCGATCACCTGCCACACACCCACGACCTCGCGCACAACGCCTTCTCCCGGGGACAGCCGGCGTGGGGTGCGCACCTCGCGGACGCGCTCGAAGAGATCGTCGCCCGCCGTGGTGCGCGCACCATCGCCGCGGTCATCGTCGAGCCGATGGCCGGATCGACCGGCGTGCTGGTCCCACCGAAGGGCTACCTCGAGAAGCTCCGGGCGATCTGCGACGTGCACGGGCTGCTCCTCATCTTCGACGAGGTCATCACCGGCTTCGGCCGTCTGGGGACGCCCTTCGGCGCCGACTACTTCCGCGTCCAGCCGGACATGCTGACCGTGGCCAAGGGCATCACCAACGGAGCGGTGCCGATGGGAGCGGTCGTCGTGCGCCGGGGAATTTACGAGTCGGTGGTGGATGCCACCGAGTCGGGCATCGAGTTCTTCCACGGCTACACTTACTCGGGTCACCCGCTGGCCTGCGCTGCGGGCCTGGCCACCCTCGAGCTCTACCGGCGCGAGGGGCTGTTCCAGCGCGCGGCGGAGCTCGCTCCGTTCTGGCAGGACGCGGTCCACTCGCTGAAGGGACTGCCGCACGTCATCGACGTCCGGAACCTCGGGCTGGTGGCGGGCATCGAGCTCGAGCCACGCGCGGGGAAGGTCGGCGGCCGCGGCTACGACGCCCTGGTCGAGGCGTTCCGGAGCGGGCTGCTCCTCCGCGTCACCGGGGACATCATCGCCCTGTCGCCTCCGCTGATCATCGAGCGAGCGCAGATCGAGCAGATGGTGGACCTCCTCGGCGGCGTGCTGAAGAAGCTGGCGTGAGCCCGGGACGCGCGGCTGCGGGGGGCTAGAGCGTCCGGTACATCACCAGCGCGTCGACGAATCCCTCGGTCGGGTGCTGGAACGCGCCCGGCAGCCGGCAGAGGGTCTCGAAGCCCATCGTCGTCCACAGATGCACCGCCGGGGCGTTGGTACCCACGACGATGTTGAACTGCATCGCACGGTAGCCGCGGGCCCGCGCGTGCTCGAGCGAGTGGCCGCACATCGCGCGGGCGATGCCCCTGCCCGAGGCCCAGGGCGCGGTGGCGTAGCCGCAGTTGGCCACGTGGCTCCCCGGTCCGAGCTGGTTGGGGTGGATGAAGTAGGTCCCCAGCACCTGGCCGCCGTCCTCGGCGACGAACACCTCGTGGCCCGGGGCGCGCCACCAGGCGAGGACGTCGTCGCGGCCCATGTCCCTCGGGAGGGCGTAGGTCTCGCCGGCGCGGACGATGGGCTCGAGGACGGACCAGAGGGCGTCGGCATCGCTCGGGCGGGCGGGGCGGATGTTCATGGCCGGGAAGGGCGCGGAGGCAGCGGGAGCCCGGGCGTCCGCTTCGCTGGACAACGGGCCGTCCAGTCCGCATACCAGGGCGGGAGGCTCCTGGTCGATGCGCCGCTGGACCGTGCTGCTGGTCGTTGCCCTGGGCCTCGCCGCGTGCAAGCGCGAGCGCAGCACCCCGGCTCCGGCTCCGGCGCCCGCACCGGAGGCGTCGCTGCCGCTCCTGCCGGACGGCGGGGTCGACCTGGGCCGGGGCGCCATCTCCGCGCCGGAGGTGGACCTCCCGTCCCTCGCGCCGCTGGTGGAGCGCATCAGCCCCGCCGTGGTCAGCCTCGCCGTGCTGGCCTCGCCGAAGGTGCCGCCTGGCCACGAGCGCTTCTTCGGGCGTCGAAAGGCCCCGACCGAGGAGCGCGCCGGTTCCGGCTTCGTGGTCGACCGCTCGGGTCTGGTGGTGACCAACGACCACGTGGTCGATGGGGCGAGCGCGATCTCCGTGCGGCTGGCGGACGGCCGCCGCTTCGACGCCGACCTCGTCGGGCGCGACATGCCCACCGACCTCGCGCTGGTCCGGATCCGCGAGCCTCCGCAGGACCTCCCGGTGGAGCGGCTCGGGGACTCCGACAAGCTCCGCGTGGGCGACTGGCTCCTGGCGATCGGAAATCCGTTCGGACTCAATACAAGCGTGTCGCTGGGTATCCTCAGCGCGACGGCGCGCGACCTCGGCTCGGGCCCCTACGACGAGTTCCTCCAGACCGACGCGGCCATCAACCCCGGAAACTCCGGCGGTCCGCTCTTCGACATGAACGGCGAGGTCGTCGGGGTGAACACCGCCATCGTCAACAGCGACAGCGGCGGCCGCATCGGCTTCGCCATCCCGGCGTCGCTGGTCCGGGCGCTCCTCCCGCAGCTGCAGCGCTCGGGCGGCGTGCGGCGGGGCGCGCTCGGCGTCTACAGCCAGGAGCTCACCGCGGAGCTGGCGACGGCGCTGGGCCTCTCCGGCCGCCACGGCGCGGTGGTGAACGGCTTCGTCCCGGGTTCCTCCGGCCGCGCGGCGGGCCTCGCAGTGGACGACGTCATCGTCTCGCTCGACGGACGTCCCATCGAGTCGGCGCGCGCCCTCACCCGGCTCGTCGGCCTGCGCCGGCCCGGTGACGTGGTGAAGCTCGGCGTCCTCCGCGGCGGCCAGGCGGCGACGATCGGCGTGCGCCTCGGCGAGCGCACCGACCTCGAGGGCTCCGGCCCGCTCCGTCCCGCCCCGGAGCCGGAGCAGCCCGAGACCGGGCAGGTGGTGCCGATGCGCCTCGGGGTGGAGATCGGCGCGGTGCCTCCGGACGTCGAGGCGGCCGTCGGAGTGCACGGGGCCGGCGCGCTGGTGCTGTCGGTCGAGCCCGGCTCACCCGCCGAGCGCGCGGGGCTCCAGCCCGGGCTGGTCATCGTCGAGGTTGCGGGGCACCCGGTTCACTCGGCCGAGGAGGCCAGCGCGCTCATCCGCGCCGCGGGGAGCAGCCCTCCCATCGTCTTCCGGCTGGTGGGACCGGGCAGCATCTCGGCGGTGGCCTCGGTCCAGCCCTAGAGGGCCGGCGGCAGCGGCCGGACGAGGTTCCCGTCGCCGTCCGAGCCCTCCCGGGTGACCCCGGTCGCGTACTCCACGACGCCGAAGACGCCCGCGGGCCCGGGTGGCCGGCAGCTGAACCGCAAGCTGATGGCATCGGGGTCTCCTGGGCGGATGCGCCGGAGGTGCCGCTCCAGGGTGACCTCCTCGCCCTGCCGGACCCGCGCCGGCAGCAGCGGGGCCCTCTGCACGTCGGGGACCAGCACCTCGTCGTTGCCCAGGTCGGCGTGGGCGTCGAGCGCGAGCCGGCCCTCCCGGCCTGCGCGGACCGCGGCGCGGACCAGCATTCCCCCGTCGGACTCGCGGGCCAGGCTCCAGCGCTCCAGCCGCAGGCACGCGCCGAGCGCGTGCAGGTGCTCCTTCTGCTTGACCTCACGTTCGTGGAGCTCGCGCAGGAGCTGGAGCCGTGGGCCCAGCACGTTGCCCACGAAGAGCCCGAGCAGGAGGGCCACCAGCGGCACACCGATGATCCAGGGGCGAGGCATGACGCAACGCACTCACCCTACCGTCCCGCGCGGTGCTCGGCTAAGGGTCTGGGCGCCCATGGTTCTGACCTCCACCCTTCTCATGCTCGCCGCCACGCCTGCTCCTCCGCCGCCGGATCCGGTCCTTCGCCAGCTCGCCGAGACCCGGAAGTTCCAGAATGGTGCGCCGAACTCTCTGAAGATGGACCGGAGCGGCGCGCACGTCTTCTTCCTCCGCTCGCCGGCGGACTCGCCCGTTCAGTCGCTCTACGTCTTCGAGGTCGATGCCGGGCAGGCCCGCGAGCTGCTCTCGGCCGATGCGCTGCTCAAGGGGACGGAGCAGCAGCTCAGCGCCGCGGAGAAGGCGCAGCTCGAGCGGCGGCGTGTCGCTGCGCGCGGGCTGGTCAGCTACCAGCTCTCGGACGACGGGAAGACGGTGATCGCCCCGTTGTCCGGGCGGCTCTACCGGGTGGACGTCGCCGGCCTCCTCGCCGGACGCACCGTGGAGCAGTCGGTGAAGGCGCTGCCGCCCACCGGCGTGCTCGACCCGCGCCTGTCGCCCGACGCGAAGTCGGTCAGCTACGTGAAGGGAGGCGACCTCTACGTCAGCGACCTCGCCGGCGGGAAGGAGCGCCGCCTCACCACCGGAGGATCGGACCGCCTGACCCACGGGCTCGCCGAGTTCGTCGCCCAGGAGGAGATGGGCCGCTTCGACGGCGCGTGGTGGAGCCCGGACAGCAAGCAGATCGCCTACGAGGAGTCGGACACGCGGGGGGTGGAGACGTTCACACTCGGTGACCCGGCGCACCCGGAGCTGCCATTCCAGACCGTGCCCTATCCGCGGCCCGGCAAGCCCAACGCCAAGGTGCGGCTGGGCCTCGTCCCGGCGACCGGGAACCCCAAGACCACCTGGGTGAAGTGGGATGCGGAGAAGTACCCGTACCTCACGCAGGTGAGGTGGCCCCGGAAGGGCGTGCTCACCATCTACGTGATGGACCGGGTGCAGCAGCACGCGCTCCTGCTCGCGGTGGATCCGAAGACCGGAGCGACCCGGACGCTGCTCGAGGAGCAGGATCCGGCGTGGATCAACCTCCAGCACTTCGGTTCGGAGCGGCGCGGTGAGCCGTACCCGCTCTGGCTCCCCGACGGCTCGGCGTTCTTCTGGGTCACCGAGCGGAACGGAGCGCCCGAGGCGGAGATCCGCGGCTCGGACGGCCGGCGGCTCGGGAGCTGGGTGCGGCCGGACCAGCAGCTGTTCCGGATCATCGGCTACGACAACAGCGAGCGCGCGCTGTACTACCAGGCCAGCCCCGAATCGCCGGACCTGGTCGTGATGCGGGTCCGCGACGGCGGCAACCCGGAGCGGGTGGTGGGGCAGCCCGGCGAACGGGTCCAGGTCAGCGGGATGATCGCCGAGGACGGGCCGACGCGGCTGGTGTCGATCGAGACGCCCAGCTCGCTGCCGGACTGGTCGGTCTTCGACCGCGGGGGCCGGTTCATCGGGCGCATTCCGACCGTGCGCGCCACGCCGCTCCGTCCGCCGGCCCCGGAGTACCGGAAGCTCGGCCCGCAGGGCTTCTGGTCCTACGTCCTCCGCCCGCGTGACGCGCGGCCGGGACAGAAGCTCCCGACCATCGTCTCCATCTACGGTGGCCCGCACTCCAATCACGTGCAGTCCAGCGCGCGCACGCTCCTCACCGACCAGTGGCTCGCCGATCAGGGCTTCCTGGTGGTGGGGTTCGACAACCGGGGCACGCCTCGCCGCGGCCGGGAGTGGGAGCGCGCCATCCGCGGCAACTTCGCCGGGGTAGTGATGGAGGACCAGGTGGCCGCGCTGCAGCTGCTCGCGCAGCAGGTCCCCGAGGTGGACATGGCGCGGGTGGGCATCACCGGCTGGTCCTTCGGCGGCTACGCCTCCGCGCTGGCGGTGCTGAAGCGCCCGGACGTCTACAAGGCGGCGGTGGCGGGCGCACCGGTCACCGACCAGCGCAACTACGACACCTTCTACACCGAGCGGTACCTCGGGCTCCCCGATGCGCCGGGCGACATCTACGAAAAGAACTCGCTCTTGCCGCTGGCGCCGGGCCTGGAGCGGCCGCTGCTCCTCGTCCACGGGACCACCGACGACAACGTCTTCTTCCTGCACTCGCTCCAGCTCTCGGACCGGCTGTTCCGCGCCGGGCGGGTCCACCAGTTCCTGCCGCTCTCGGGCTTCACGCACATGGTGGCGGACCCGGTGATGCAGGATTCGCTCGAGCGGCGCGTCGTCGAGTTCTTCCGGACGTCGCTCGGAGTCCCCGAGCCTCGCTGACACGAAGGCCCGGGACGACGCGATTGCCGGCCCGGGCCCGTGGGGACGTCTCGGGTGCGTGGCTAGACCGGCTTGACGTTCTGCGCCTGCAGGCCCTTCGGTCCGCGGCTCACGTCGAACTGCACCTTCTGTCCCTCGGCCAGGGTGCGAAACCCCTCGGACTGGATGGCGGTGTGATGGACGAAGACGTCCTCGCCTCCGCCGTCCTGGGTGATGAAGCCAAAGCCCTTCGCATCGTTGAACCACTTCACGGTACCGGTTGCCATGCGTCTCGCTTTGCTGTGCTCGCAGTCGGCAGGAAGCGCCGCGCGGTCTCCTGTCCCTAGAGGCGGAGGACGGCCGAAAATTCTGCGCAGGCGCAACACCGCTCGCAAGCACGATGACATCGGGCAGGAGGTTGACGCGCCGCGGCGTCGCGGGACGGCCACTGCGACAGGGTTGTAGCGCCCGAGGCTTCGACCTCGCGCGCGCTCACACCTCGAGCAGGAGCCGCTCGGGATCCTCGATGCACTCCTTGATGCGCACGAGGAACTGGACGGCCTCGCGACCGTCGATGAGCCGGTGGTCGTAGCTGAGGGCCAGGTACATCACCGGGCGGATGACCACCTGTCCGTCTCGCGCCACTGGCCGCTCGACGATGTTGTGCATCCCGAGGATGCCCGTCTGCGGCGGGTTGAGGATGGGGGTGCTCAGCATCGAGCCGAAGATGCCGCCGTTGCTGATGCTGAAGGTGCCGCCCTGCAGCTCAGCGAGGGTGAGCTTGTCGGTGCGGGCCTTCTGCCCGAGCTCGGCGACCTGCTTCTCGATCTCCGCCATCGACAGCTTGTCCGCGTCGCGGAGCACCGGCACCACGAGCCCGCGGCTCCCGGACACCGCGACGCCGATGTCGTAGTAGTGCTTCAGGACGACCTCGTCGCCCTCGATGGAGGCGTTCACCAGGGGGAACGCCTTGAGCGCGTCCACCGCGGCGCGGACGAAGAAGCTCATGAAGCCGAGCTTGACCCCGTGGCGCTGCTGGAACTTCTCGGCGTACTGCTTTCGCAGGGCCATCACCGCGCCCATGTCCACCTCGTTGAAGGTGGTCAGGATGGCGGCGTTGTTCTGCGCGGCGAGCAGCCGCTCCGCCACGCGCTTCCGCAGTGGCGTCATCTTCACCCGCTCCTCGCGCGCACCAGCGGGGCGCGGCGCGGGGGCGGGCGCCGGAGCCGTGGAGGGCGTGGGAGCCGCGGCCGGCGCGGCGCCGCGGCCGCCCTCGAGGACGGTCAGCACGTCCTCCTTCATCACCCGTCCGGCGGCTCCGCTCCCCCGGAGGGTGGCGGGGTCGAGCCCGTTCGCGTCGGCGATGGCCCGGGCAACGGGCGTCATCGGCGCCTGACGGTTCGCGTCCGCCGACGGAGCGGCCTGCGCAGCCGGCACCGGCGCGGGGCGCGGAGGCGCGACCGGAGCCGGTGCGGCCGGCGCAGCAGCAGCGGGACGGGCCGCGGGTGCCGCCGCGGTCGCCGCAGCGTCGCCGGCGATGCTCCCGAGCACGTCGCCGATCTTCACCGTGTCGCCCTCCTGATGGGCGATGGCGGCGATGGTGCCAGCGGCGGGCGCCGGAACGTCGATGGTGACCTTGTCGGTCTCGAGGACGACGACCGGCTCGTCAACCGCCACCGGGTCGCCGACCTTCTTGTGCCACTTCCCCACCACCGCCTCGGTGATGGACTCGCCCAGCGCGGGAACGGTGAGCTCAACGGCCATCGTGCGGCCCTCGTGACAGTGCGGCGTCGACCAGGAGCGTCTGCTCGAGCTCGTGGGTCTTCTGGAATCCGGTGGCCGGGCTCGCGCTCTCCTCGCGGCCCGCGTACCACAACGGGAGCGCCCGTCCCTTCGCCGATACCCGCCCGGTGAGCCGCGGCAGGACGAAGGACCAGGCCCCCATGTTCTCCGGCTCCTCCTGCACCCAGACCAGCTCCTCGAGCCCAGGGTAGCGGGCGATCTCCGCCGCGAACTGGGCCTCCGGGAAGGGATGGAGCTGCTCGAGCCGCGCGATGGCGATGGTCTCGTCGGACGCCTTCGCCCGGGCGGCGAGAAGGTCGTAGGCCACCTTGCCGGTGCAGAGGAGGAGCCGCGTCACCTTGCCCGGACCGCCGGGGGGCGGATCGGCGATGAGCCGCTGGAACGTGCCGGAGGTGAACGCCGAGAGCGGAGCGCTGGCCTCCTCGCGCCGGAGCAGGCTCTTCGGGGTCATGACCACCAGAGGCTTGCGCCAGGGGCGGATCGCCTGCCGGCGCAGGAGGTGGAACACCTGCGCGCTGTTGGTGGGGTAGCAGACCTGGATGTTGTCCTCGGCGGACATCGCCAGGAACCGCTCCAGGCGCGCGCTGGAGTGCTCGGGGCCGGCGCCCTCGTAGCCGTGGGGGAGCAGCAGGGTGAGCCCGTTCAGCCGCCGCCACTTGTCCTCGGCGGCGACGATGAACTGGTCGATGATGACCTGCGCCCCGTTGGCGAAGTCGCCGAACTGCGCCTCCCAGAGCACCAGCGCATCGGGGTAGTCCAGCGAGTACCCGAACTCGTAGCCCAGGCACCCGGTCTCGGAGAGCGGGCTGTTGTAGACCTCGAACGGAGCGGCGCCCGGCCCGAGATCTTGAAGTGGAACGTAGGTCGCCCCGGTCTTCACGTCGTGCAGCACGGCGTTGCGGTGGCCGAAGGTGCCGCGCTCGGTGTCCTGCCCGGTCAGGCGGACGTGGGTTCCGGCCCGGAGCAGCGTCGAATAGGCCAGGTTCTCGCCAGCGGACCAGTCGAGCGGAATCTCCCCGCGGGCCATCGCCGCCCGGCGCTCGAGGATCTTCCCCAGCTGGCGGAGCGGGGTGAATCCCTGCGGAACACGCGCCAGGTGCTCGAGCTGCGCCGCCAGCGTCTTCTCCGGCACGCCGGTCTCTACCTCGGGGATGCCCTCCTCGGGCCCACCGCGGTAGCCCTTCCACAGGCCCTCGTGCGCGCTGGGCTCGCGGAGCGCCGGCGTCTCCTTGGCCTGGTTGTAGGCCTGGAGGAAGTGGCGCTTGGCCTCCTCGCGGATCGCCTCGGCGTCCTCGGCGCTCACTCGCCCCTGCGCGGCGAGCGTCTTCGCGTAGATCTCGGCCACGGGCGGGTGGTGCCGGATCGCCTCGTACATCAGCGGCTGGGTGTAGCTCGGCTCGTCGCCCTCGTTGTGGCCGTAGCGACGGAAGCAGACCAGGTCGACCACGACGTCGCTCTGGAAGCGCTGGCGGAACTCGGTGGCCAGCCGCATCACGTGGACGCAGGCCTCGGGGTCGTCCCCGTTCACGTGGAAGATGGGGATGTCGAGCATCTGCGCGACGGCGGTGGAGTAGATGCTGGAGCGCGCGTCCTCGGGATCGGTCGTGTAGCCGATCTGGTTGTTGATGACGATGTGGACGGTGCCGCCGGTGTCGTAGCCGCGAAGCCGCGAGAGGTTCAGCGTCTCTGCCACCACGCCCTGTGCGGACATGGCCGCGTCGCCGTGGATGACCAGGGGAAGCACCTTCCGGCGGTCCTGGTCCTCCAGCCGCTGCTGCTTCGCCCGCGCGCGACCCTCGACGACCGGGTGCACGAACTCGAGGTGGCTGGGGTTGAAGGCGAGGCTCAGGTGGATGCGCTTGCCCGCCGGGGTGGTGACGTCCGACGAGAAGCCCAGGTGGTACTTCACGTCGCCCCGACCCATGAACAGCCGCGGGTCCACCGGGCCGTTGAACTCACTGAAGATCTGGTCCGGGCTCTTTCCCAGCACGTTGGTGAGGACGTTCAGCCGGCCGCGATGGGCCATGCCGATGACGACCTCCTCCACCCCGAGCTCGCCGCCGAGCTCGAGCATCGTGCTCAGCATCGGCAGCAGTGACTCGCCGCCATCCACGCTGAAGCGCTTGGCGCCCTGGTACTTGGTGTGGATGAACGCCTCGAAGGTGTCGGCGTAGGTCAGCGACTCGAGGATGCGCCGCTGCTCGGCGGGGCTGGGGTCCAGCCGGTTCTCGGTGTGCTCCATCCGCGGCATCAGCCAGCGGCGACGGGCCGAGTCGTACAGCGTCATGTACTCCACGCCGATGTGTCCGCAGTAGGTGCGGCGCAGCCTGCCCAGCAGCTCCTTGACCTTCACCCGCTTGCGGTCGGCGAAGACGTCGGAGCTGTCCACCACCTGCTCCAGCTCCTCGGCGCTGAAGGGCGCGTCGCTGGCCATCGCGAGATCCGCGATGTGGTTCATCTCCGGGCGCGGGCGGCCGAGCGGGTCGATCTGCGCGTTGAGGTGTCCGCGCAGACGGAAGGCGTAGAGGGTCTGGTCCACCCGCGCCTGCAGCTGCATCGAGGCCAGCGCGGCAGGAACGTCGCCCACGGCGACCAGCTGCCCCTTGGCGGGCGTGACGGCCGCGGCGGCGCCGTTTCCCCCGTTGACCGCCCTGGCGACGGCCGAGCCGTTCGTCGGCCCGTGCCCGTTCGTCGGCTGCGCGCGTCCGTCCCCGGAGCCGAGCAGCGGACGTCCCTCGGTCCGCGCGCCGGCGAACAGCTCGCGCCAGCTCGGGTCGACCGAGCTCGGGTCCTCGAGCCACCGGGCGTACAGGCCCTCGATGAAGTCGATGTTGGAGCCCGAGAGGAAGGTATCCGTGGGATTCGGCATGGGGTTTTCGCCGATGGGTTTTAACCTCGAACCGCCAGCGAGGCGGAACTTTGTCCCCCTCAGGGCCGCTCAGGAACCAGGTGCCGGCGGAGTGGGTCGGTAGTGCACGGTTGCCGCCTCTGGACCCCCGTCCGCAGGGACCAGGCGGCTGGACAGCCGGCGCCGGTCCACCAGGCACACCGTCCCGCCCTCCCGGCAGTAGTACAGCGCCACCGCGAAGGTCGCCTCCGAGGGCGTTCTGAGAGGAGAAATTCTCGTCCGGGCCCGCAGAACCGCCCCGGCGGAATCGAGCTTCACCGGAGCGCTCGCCCCGGCCACCGTCAGCTCGACGCGCTGGGGTGCTCCCGCCGTGAAGGTGTGGCCCTCCGGAAGACGTACCTCGAGCACCAGCTCGGACCCCGCCGATGCGACGGTCGCATCCTCGAGGTGCTGCAGAGGCAAGGCCCGCGTGGCGAGGACCGGACGCTCCGTCAGGCCGCGGACGGCCGGCGGGTCGACCCCGGTGAGCGCGAGGGGGGACAGCGCTCCGCTCGCCGGGTCGACGGTCACCAGCCGGTGGTGGTCCGTGTCGGCGACGACCAGCCGACCTCCGGCCAGGGTGAGCCCACCGGGCTGGCCCAGGCCCCTGGCCACGGTGCTCACCTGGCCGTCGGCGAGCGACACCCGGCGCAGCGCTCCGTTGAAGGTGTCGGCGACGAAGAGCACGCCGCCCGCGAGCAGCACGCCCAGCGGGTGCTGGAAGCGCGCGCGGGCCAGCGCACCATCGCGCAGCCCGAAGTCGAAGAGCCCCTCGCCGGCGAGCGTCTTCACCGTTCCTGCGCCAGGGTCCACGCGGCGGATCGCGCTGGCCTCGCTGTCGGCGACGTAGAGCACCTTGCCGTCGGTGGCCAGCCCGGACGGCTGGGCGAAGGTGGCCTGGGCCAGAGGTCCATCGTCGAGGCCCTCGCGCCCACTCCCCGCGCCCGCGGAGAGCGCTCCGCTCCGCACGTCCAGTCGAAAGAGCTGGTGCGAGCCGGCCATGGCAATCCACAGCGTGTCGTCGACGAAGACCACGTCCCATGGGCTGCGGAGCGCGGCGGTCCGTGCATCCGCCGCGGGCTGCACCGCCCCCTCGGCCGTCTTGCCGGTGCCGGCGATCGTCTCCACCCCGCCGGTTTTCAGATCTACCCGGCGCAGGGCGTGGTTTCCGGTATCGGCCACGTAGAGGGCGCCGTCGCGCTCGGCGAGCCCCTGCGGGTAGCGAAAGGACGCGGCCTCCGGCGTTCCGTCGGAGAAGCCCTCGAGGCCCGAGCCGACGGCGCGCACGAGCCGCCCCGACGCGTCGAGGAGGAGGATGCGGTGGTACCCGGAGTCGGCGACCGCGAGCCCGCCTCCGGCGAGCCCGAGGACCTTGCCCGGAAAGGCCAGCGGACCGGTGTCGCGGACCGCGGGCCGCTTGAACTCGGCAGGCCCCGAGGCCAGCGCTCCCCGCGCGCGACCGTCGTCCAGCGTGGCCTGCACCCAGGCAGTGAGCGTCGACAGCTCGGGCTCGCCTCGGAACCACCCCACCGCGTAGCCGCGCGCGTCCACCAGGACGGAGGTCGGCCAGCCGTGGATGGCGTACTGCTCCCAGATGACCATGTCGCCGTCGGTGGCCACCGGATGGTCGATGTGGTGCCGCGCCATGGCCTCGGCCACCGCCGAGACCTCCTTCTCCGCGTCGAACTTCCCGGAGTGGATGCCCACCACCTGGAAGGGCTGACCGCGGAACCGTTCCTCGAGCGCGTGGAGCACCGGGAGCGCGTGGAGGCAGTTCACGCAGCCCGAGGTCCAGAAGTCGAGCAGCACCACCCGCCCCTTGAGCGCTCCGCGGAAGAGGAGCGGCCGGTCCGTCCCGAGCCAGGTTCCCACCCGGTCGAGGTCGGGGGCACGCGGGTGCCCTTTGTCGAGGAGCGCACGGATGGACACCGAGGGCTCCTGGGCGTCGGGCGCGGCGGCGGGGGCGACAGCGAGGACGGCGAGCAGGGACAGCGAGGGAGACACGGGGCAGCCTTCCGGGGCAAGGACCTACCGGAGGTCTACGCGGCGCGCCACCGGTCGGTTTCGGGTCTAGCCCCTCAGAGCCGTGCTAGACCCCGCCGCCATGCTGCTTCAAGGCAAGCGCATGCTCATCACGGGCGTGCTGACCCCCCAGTCGCTGGCCTACGGCATCGCCGAGCTGGCACAGCAAGAGGGCGCGGAGATCATCCTCACCTCCTTCGGACGCGGCATGTCCCTGACCGAGCGCTCGGCGAAGCGGCTGAGCCCTGCACCCGAGGTCCTGGAGCTCGACGTCACCAATCCCGAGCACTTCACCCGGCTCACCCAGACGCTGAAGGCCTCGGGCAAGCCGCTCCATGGCGTGCTGCACGCGGTGGCCTACGCCCCGGAGGACGCGCTCGGCGGCAACTTCCTCAACACCCCGTGGGAGAGCGTCGCGACCGCGTTTCGGGTCTCGACCTTCTCGCTGAAGGAGCTCGCCGCTGCTGTGGCCCCGGTGATGACCGAGGGCGGGAGCATCGTCGCGCTGGACTTCGACAACTCCAGGCAGGCCTGGCCGATCTACGACTGGAGGGGGGTGTGCAAGGCCGGGATGATCTCGGTGATGCGCTATCTCGCCCGCGACCTGGGTCCGAAGAACATCCGGGTCAACGCGGTGGCCGCCGGCCCACTGGTCACCATCGCCGCCAAGGGAATTCCTGGGTTCAAGCAGCTCGCCGACACCTGGGTCCTCTCGGCGCCGTTGGGATGGAACGCGCGCGACCGACATCCGATGGTCGCCAAGACCGTCGTCGCGCTGCTGTCCGACTGGTTCCCGGGGACCACCGCCGAGGTGGTGCACGTGGACGGCGGGCGCCACGCCATCGGTTCGCCCCCGGTGGACATCATGGAGCGGATCACGGCCGTTCTTTCGGACGCCGAGGGCAGCTCGAAGGAGTGAGCCTCGGGCTCAGAACCGCTTCAGCGCCACGATGTCGTTGTTGAACGGGTCGACGTAGTAGACGTTGCCCTGGTCCACCCCGCCGATGAGCGACGAGTTCTGCGCGATGCGCGGATAGCGGTAGAGGAACCGCGGCGTCAGCCCCGGGCCGAAGTGGAGCACCACGTCGCCGAGCGTCGCGCTGTTGAGCAGCACGGTGAGGCTTCCGTCGGTGGCCGAGCGCACGTTCTCACCAAGGCGTGAAGTCGACGACCCGTAGACGTAGAGGCCGGGAACGCGCGCGGTGGCCACGGGCCCTGCTCCGTCGGGCAGATAGGCCTCGAAGGTGGTGTAGGGCGGGTCGTTGCGCATGGTGACGACCGCCCCGACCGCCGGGCCACCGCCGACGAAGTTCCCTCCCTGCAGCGCGCCCAGCACCAGCGGCTGGTTGGGCATGCTCAGCCCGGCCTTGACCAGGTAGCTGCCGGCGATGTTGCCGCTCGGGGCGACGTGCACGACCTCGTAGCTGATGACTCCGGCGCCACCGCTGCAGTCCATGGTCAGGCCGAGCACGAAGCTGCCGTCCACCACCGGGAGCAACCGGTTCACCGTCTGCACCGCGCAGGCACCGCCGCCGAGCGCCGGAGCGCCCTGGGGCTGCAGCACGAAGCTGGAGGCCGGGAAGCCGAAGAAGGTCCAGGCCGGACCGCAGAACGCTCCCACGTCGTTGGGCGAGAGGTAGGTGCGGACCGCGCCGAAGGCGCCGGCCGTCCCGCCGGGAGTGGGCGGGGCGAGGGCCAGGTTCGGGTTCGCGTTGTTGTTGGCGGCGTCGAGCACCAGCTTGCCCGTCGAGGGCTGCAGGCAGGCGACGGTGTGCGTCGCCGGTGCGCCATAGCAGCCGTTGAACGCGCCGCTCATGATGTCCGGGATGCACACGAGGTCGTCCATCCGGGCCAGCACGGGCCCGGCCACCGAGCCGTCGGGCTGCAGCGAGTCGAGGTTGAAGGGAACGGAGTAGCCAGACGCCGGACGGGACCCGTTGATGGGCTCGCCCATGGCGATGACGTCGCTGCCGATCCGCTGGTTCGGGTTCGGCCGGGTGAAGAGCACGTTGCCGTGTCCATCGAAGTCGGCGGCGACGAATCCGGCGTCCTGCGGGAAGGGAATGGTGCCGCCGTCCGGGATGACCAGCGCGTCGGCTGCGCCGATGACGATCCGGAATCCCGCGTCGAAGGGGACGCTCGCGTCGAGCGAACCCGCGTCAACTCCCCCATCCGGACCTGCATCGGTGCCCGAGTCGGGCGTTCCGCCCTCGCCACCGTTGCCGGCATCGGATCCAGCATCGTTGCTCGGACCGGTGCCCGCGTCGGGGTCCGGCAGCGGTCCCCCGGAGACCACGATGCTGTTCGGGTCGAAGGGGACGTAGGTGCCGTCGGCCGCGCGGAAGAAGCCGGGCAGCCAGTCGGAGGTCGCGTTCACCGTGGTGCTCTTCGCCAGCGCCACCTGGATTCCGCGCGCGGTGGCCACGGGCTTGGCGGCGTCGATGGCGATCCGGCCGGGGACGATGCGGTCCCAGAGCACGCGGCTGAGGAGGACGCCCTGCTCGAGGTGGCTCGCGTTCCCGTTGGTCGCCCGGGCGTCGACGGTGAGGCTGACCGACTGGTCCACCTCCACCAGGACCTCGAACGGGACGTTGAACGGGTCACCGGTGTAGTTGTCGATGCCCAGCCCCGGAGCCTTGAGGAAGGTCACGTCGTAGAGCGGCGAGCCGCCGTCCGGGTTGGCGCGCTGGACGATGCCGTCCGCCTCGCGGCCGGCGAGCCTCACGGTCGGAGGCAGGAGCAGCGGCCGGTCACTGCCCACGGTCAGGTTGAGCTGCGAGAGCGGCGCCACGCGCTCGGGGAGAGCCGCCGACAGCGAGGCGGTGGTGGTGTCGAGGAGCACGTTGATCGACTTGGTGCTCACGTGCCCGAGCATGTCGACGCCGATGAAGGTCAGCTGGAGCTGGGCGACGCCCGAGTCGGCGACCCCGCTCGTCACCAGGGTGCAGCGGGTGAAGTCCACGACCCCCGTGTACGGCGGCACGTTCCAGGTGAAGACGCCGGTGCTCGGGGCGCCGCCGCAGGTCACGGTGACGGAAGCCACCCCGTTCACCGAGTCAGCCTGGAGGCTGACCGGCGCATTCAGCGGGATGGTCTGCCCGTCGAGCGGCGAGAGGATGGTGAGCGTCGGGCCGACTCCGCCGTCCGCCGGGACGTTGGGGAGCTCGAGGTCCCAGCACGCCGGAAGCGCCAGGCAGGCGGCGGCGAGCAGCACCTCCCGGTACCTCACCGTCAACACGGACAAAGGGCGACCCTCCACCGGCCAGACGCCGCACGAGGGTACCAGACCACCGACGGGGGCGGGGAAAAGGGAGCCGCCGCCGGGGTGGTCACGACGACCCCCTGGTGTGTGCGTCTCAGGGAGCGGTGCAGCCGAAGACGCCGCCACATCCGGTGGTCGATGCGTTGAAGGACTGCGCGCAGAGCGAATTCCCGGAGAAGGTGTTGCCCGCGGTGAGATCGGGCGCGTTGCTCGCCCCCGTCAGCCACATCGCCACGATGCCGTAGCCGGCGTTGAACCGGACGGTGCTGTTGGTGAGCAGGGTCGCCGGCGGGACGTACTGCGTCTCGAAGTCGCCCACCAGCAGGCCTCCCTGGTCCTGGGTCGCCGGGTCCTTGCAGTTGGCGGAGCTGATTCCGTTCACGCCTCCCGCGTACTCGACGACCACGTGGTCGAGCTGCGAGCCGGTCGCGGTGTCGAGCCACAGGCCCACCCAGTCGCCCGGGGCCGGCGCCGCCTCCCCGGAAGTGAAGAGGATGGGCGAAGTGGCCGTGCCCTGGGCCACGAGGATCCCGACGACGTTGTTCGGGGAATTCCCGTTGGAGCCGAAGGTGACCAGCGCGCCCGGCGTGGTTGCGTTCGCTTTCGGGAACAGCAAGCGCGAGCCGGCCTCGACGGTCAGCTTGACCGGGGTGGTGCTGGTCCCGGACGGGCGCACGCCGAACCCGGCGGTCTGGATCCGCACCGGCAGGTAGGGGTGGATGGTGGTGTCGATCGTGACGTTGAAGGTGCCGACCACGTTCACCATCGGTCGGCCATTGCTCGCGGACGCGTAGCTGCCCTGGGGAACCGTGCCGAGCGCCATCATCCCCATGCTGAGCACGTAGTCCGGAGCGCCCTGGACGGTGAGATTGGTGGAGTCCGCGGTGAAGGCCCCGCCGGCGTCGAAGTAGACGCCTCCGCCCTGCGGAGTGTCGATGGTGACGTTCTTCACCCGGACGTTCCCGGCGGGCGGGGCCGCGGCGTAGCCGGCCCCCACTCCGACGATGGTCGAGTTGGAGTAGGTGCCTCCGAAGGCGCCGCCGCGCTGGAGCGTGGTCCACGTCAGATCGATGAGTGAGGTGTCGCTCGTCGCCCGCAGGATTCCCCACGGCTGCGCCGCGTTCACCGGGACGAAGGAGATGGACCCGCCCGGACCCGTGCCGGCGGCGAGCAGCACCGCCCCGGCATTGACGTTGATGCTGACGCCCGAAGCCAGGGAGACGTAGGCGCAGGGCTGGATGGTCACCGTCGCGGGCGCGTTGATGGAGATGCTGTTCGGGACCGAGTGGGTGACTCCGTTGCCGGCCCAGGTCTCGCTGGCCCCGATGTTGGTCGCGTGGGTGACGACGGTGCCGCTGGGCGCAGCACAGCTGGCGGCGCCGGTGACCGTGACGGTGGTGCTTCCCGAGCGCGTGGGGTCGGCGACGCTGGTCGCGGTGAGGGTGTACGTCCCCGGAGTCGTGCTGGTGAAGCTCGCGCTGTTCCCGTTGGCCGTCAGCGTGCCTCCCGAAGGCGAGGCGCTCCAGGACACCGCGCCAGAGCAGGTCCCGCTGGAGCTCACCGTGGCGGTGAGGCTCGACGTTCCGCCGGGGGCGAAGCTGCTCGGGGTCGCGGCCACGGAGACCCCGTTCACGACGCAGCCCGTTCCGCCGCCGCTGCTCCCGCCTCGCGTGTCGAGCGCGACCAGGACGTTGTTGAGCGGGTCGACGTAGTAGACGGACGTCTCGCCGTCGGCGGCGACCAGGGTGGAGCTCGTGGCGAGCAGCGGGTAGCGGTAGAGCCAGCGCGGCGTCAGCCCCGGCCCGAAGTGGAGCACCACGTCGCCGAAGGTCGCGCTGTTGAGCAGCACGGTGAGGCTTCCGTCCGCGCCGGCCGACACGTTGTGCCCGAGCCGGGGCACCGGCGCGAGGTAGACGTAGAGACCCGGGACGCGGGCGGTGGCCGCGGGTCCGGTCCCGTCCGCAGGCCACGCCTCGAACACCGTGTTCGGAGGCTCGTTCCGCATCGTCACCACCTTGCCGTCGGCGAGCGCGCCGAGGACCAGCGGTGGGGCGGAGAGCGTCGGGTCGGGCAGGAAGACGCCCTGGGGCGCGAGGTAGCTGCCCGTGACATTGCCGCCGGCGCTCACCTTCACGACCTCCCATCCCATGCCGGTGGGACAGTCCACGTCGAAGAGGACCGCGTAGCTCCCGTCGGGGAAGGGGAGCAGCCGGTTCACCGGTCCGGAGCTCGCGGCGAAGCACCCGGTGCCGAACACCGCGTCCGCCGTGCGCGGCTGGGGCACGAAGACGTTTCCGGGCAGGGCGAGGAGCGCCCAGGCCGGGCCGCAGCTGCCGACGTCGTTGGGCGCGAGGTAGGTCCGCGCGGCCCCGTGCGCTCCGGCGGTGCCTCCGGGGGTGGGCGGGCCGAGCGGAGTCGTGGTGCTCGAGCCCACCGCGGTGGTCTGCGAGCCGTCGGCCAGCGAGAAGCAGCGGAGGGTCTGGGTGGCGGTGGGGATGGCGTACCAGCAGCCGTCCTCCGAGCCGGTGAAGGCGTCGGGGAGACAGAGCAGGTCGTCCACCCGGGTGAGCGTCTGGCCAAGCACGCCGCCGTCGACGAGCGGCGCCACCAGCGGGAACTGCACGGTGTAGCTCGCCGCGGCCCGGATGCCTCCCGAGGGCTCGGCGAGGGCGATGATGTCGCTGCCCCCGCGCTGGACGACGCTCGGCCGGGCCATCAGCACCCGCCCTTGCCCGTCGAGCTCGGTCGCGAAGTAGCCGGCGTCGGCAGGGAAGGGCGTTCCGGCATCGGCGGACACCGGTCCGGAGGGGAGCGACGGCCCCACGACGCGGACGTTCGGCGGATCGAACGGGACGTAGATCCCGTCCGGGGCGCGGAAGAAGCCGGGGAGCCAGGGCGCGGTCGCCCCGGGGACCGCGTCCTTGGTGGCGAGCGGTACCTGCACCCCGGCCGCGGTCGCCACCGGGTCGGCCGCGGAGATGGCGATGCGGCCCGGGACGGCGCGGTCCCAGAGCACGCGGCTGAGGAGCACCCCTTGCTCGAGGTGGCTCGCGTTTCCGTTCGTGGCGCGCGCGTCGACGGTGAGGCTCACCGAGCGCTCGACGTCGGTGAGGACCTCGAACGGCACGGCGTAGGGATCGCCCGCATAGGTGTCGATGCCCAGACCCGGCGTCCGAAGGAAGGTGACGTCGTAGAGGGCCGCGCCGCCGTCGGGATTCGCCCGCTGCTGGACGCCGTCCGCCTCGCGTCCGGCGAGCCTCACGGTCGGCGGGAGCAGCAATGGCCGGTCGCTGCCCACGGTGAGGTCGAGCTGGGCGAGCGGCACCACCCGCCCGGGGAGCACCGCCGAGAGCGCCGCGGTGGTGGTGTCGAGGAGCACGTTGAAGCTCTTCGTGCTCGCGCGCCCCTGGCGATCCACGGCGATGAAGGTGAGCTGCAGCTGTCCGAACCCGGCGTCGGTGGCGCCGTTGGTGACCAGGCTGCAGCGGGTGAAGTCGACCACGCCGGTGTACGGCGGAACGTTCCAGGTGAAGACGCCGGTGCTCGGCGCTCCGCCGCAGGTCACCGTCACCGCGGCGACCCCGTGCACCGAGATGGCCTCGATGTTCACCGGCGCGTTCAGGGGGATCGTCTGTCCGTCGCGCGGCGCGACCACCGTCAGGTCTGGCCCGACGCCGCCGTCGGCCTGCACGTCGGGCAGCGCGAGGTCACGACAGGCCCCGAGCATCCCGGCCACGAGGCAGGGCGCGACCGCACGGAACCAACGCGTGGCCACGGTCACCGGCACCCCCTGCTTCGACCGCGTGGAACGAGCTTACCGGCCGTCGCCTGCGGAGGGTGAGGAAAGGTGCCCGGTCAAAGGGGACCCTGGGGATCGCTTCATCCAATGTGGCTTCCAGAGGAGAGCTGCGCCATGCTCGCTGGCGCCGGACGGCGCTCCACGAGGGGGTTGACCGTGACGTCGCTTCGCGTGGCAGTGCTGCTTGCCGTCACCGCCGCGGGCGTGGCCTCCGCGGCGGATCAGCGTCCCAACCTCCTGGTGCTGGACCTCGAGCCGCGCGGCGTGGGTCTGCCCGAGGCTCAGGCGGCGACGGGCAGCGTCGTGCGCGGCCTGCGCCAGCTCGAGGTGTTCCAGGTCCTCAGCTCGGACGACGTCCGGCAACTGCTCGCGCTCGAGCGCACCCGGCAGCTCTCCGGCGCGCGCGCCGAGAGCAGCGTCGGTCAGCTCGGTGCGGCGCTCAACGCGCAGAACGCCGTCGTGGGCAGCGTCACCCGCGTGGGTGGCAAGCTGCAGGTGGAGATCCGACTCCTCGATGCGACGACGCAGAAGGTGCTCTCCCAGAAGAGCCTGAACCAGGCCACCATCGAGCAGGTGGCGACCCAGCTCCCCGGTCTCTCCCAGGAGCTGATGGCGCCGCTGCTACGCGAGCAGCAGGGCTTCCTAGTGGTGAAGTCGAAGGAGGAGGCCGCCGAGGTCCTGGTCGACGACACGCTGGTGGGGAGCATTCCGTTGAAGGGCTCGATCGACCTGTCGCGCGGCGTCCACCGCCTCACCGTGCGCAAGGACGGGTTCATCGCCCAGACTCGCTCGGTCCGCGTCGAGCCGAAGCAGACCACCGTCGAGGAGGTCGAGCTCCAGCCCTCGGCCGACTACGCGAAGATCTACAAGGACAAGTACGGAAAGATCCGGGTCGGGGCGTGGATCGCCACCGGCGTGGCCATCGCCGGAATCACCACCGCGATCGTCATGAACGCCTCGGCGAACAGCCAGTACAACGACGAGTTCAAGCCGCGACAGGCGTGGCTCCAGGGAGCCGCCGGCACCGGGCCGCAGACCAAGCCCCCAGACATCGCCAACAACCCCACGGCCAGCGCCGCCTGGGACAGCTGCACCGCGAGCGGCGCCGTCGCCTGCAAGCAGGCCGCGGAGGACGCCAAGAGCAGCGTGCAGGTGAAGCAGTACGTGGCCATCGGTACCGCGGTGGTCGGTGTCGCCTCCGCCGGCGTCGCCACCTGGCTCTGGCTCAGCGGCAAGGACCCGAACCGCTACGCCGACGTCGTGGCGGGCGTGAGCCCGAATCCCCAGGGCGGGATGACGGTCGCGTTCGCCGGCCGGTTCTGAGCCGGCGTCCCACCGAGCTCCCACCAGTTCCCCACAGAGAGGGTGCGACTCTACCCAGGGACGCCACAAAGATTCCCACAGAAATGAAATCTTCCGTTTCGACTGCTTGCCCGGATGCCAGGTGGAGGCTAGTGTGGGACCTCGATGCGGCTGTCCGAGCACGAGCCCCGGAAGAAGCGGCTGGAGGAGGAGCGTGGCGCCATGCTCGATGCCTGGCCGCTACCGGCCCAGGCCGCGGTCCCCGAGGCGGACGAGCCCCTGGACCGCGCGGCCGAGGGCGACGACGAGCCCATCACCGAGAAGGTGCCGGCGACGCCCCCGCGAGAGCCCAGCCGGGGCTGAGCAGCCCCGCAGAGCTCGACCGCGGCCGCGCTGACTGCAGGCCGTTCGACGACACGCTGCGGACCCCGACTGCGGCCGCCCTCACTCGACCGCGGCCGCCCTGACCTCGCTGACTGCAGGCCGTTCGACGACACGCTGCGGACCCCGACTGCGGCCGCCCTGACCTACACGGTCGCCGGAGCGACCGAGTCCGTCACCAGCACGAGCCCTCGACCGTCCGGGGTGACGTCGAACTTCGCCACCCCACCGGCCTGGAGCGCGCCGAAGAGGAGCGCCTCGGCCAGTGGCTTCTTCAGCGACTGGTCCACCATCCGGGCCATGGGCCGGGCGCCGAACGCCGGGTCGTAGCCGTTCTCCGCGAGCCAGGCGCGCGCCGCCGGCGTGAGCTCCAGGGTGACCTTCTTGTCCGAGAGCTGCGCCTGGAGGAGGCCGACCTCCTTGTCCACCACCTTGAGGATGGTCTCCGGGCCGAGGCCGGAGAAGAGGATCCACCCGTCGAGCCGGTTGCGGAACTCGGGGGTGAAGGTCCGTTCGATGGCCTCCTTCGCCTTGGAGGTGTCGAGGACCTGGTCTCCGCCGCCGAAGCCGATGGTCTTGCTGCTCATCTCCCGGGCGCCCGCGTTGGTGGTGAGGATGAGCACCACGTTCCGGAAATCCGCCTTGCGCCCGTTGTTGTCGGTGAGCGTGGCGTGGTCCATGACCTGAAGCAGGATGTTGAAGAGGTCGGGGTGGGCCTTCTCGATCTCGTCGAGCACCACCACCGAGTAGGTGTGCTTCCGGACCGCGTCGGTCAGCAGGCCGCCCTGGTCGAAGCCCACGTACCCCGGGGGCGCGCCGATGAGCCGCGAGACGGTGTGCTTCTCGCTGTACTCGCTCATGTCGAAGCGGAGGAACTCCACCCCCAGCACCCGGGCGATCTGCTTGGCCAGCTCGGTCTTTCCCACGCCGGTGGGGCCGCTGAAGAGGAAGCTCCCGATGGGCTTCTCCGGCGAGCGCAGCCCGCTCCGGGAGAGCTTGATCGCCGAGACCAGCTCCTGGATCGCCGGGTCCTGCCCGAAGATGACGCTCCTCAGCGCCGGCTCGAGGTTGGCCAGCGCCTCGCGGTCGGAGTGCGAGACGCTCTTCTGGGGAATCTTCGCGATCTTGGCGACCACCGCCTCCACGTCGTGGGCGGTCACCCGGTGCGTGCGGTCCTTCTCGCCCCGGAGCCGGTCTGCGGCGCCGGTCTCGTCCACCACGTCGATGGCCTTGTCCGGGAGGAAGCGGTCGTTGATGTACTTGGCCGAAAGCTCGGCCGCCGCGCGGATCGCGTCCTCGTCGTACGTGACGTCGTGGTGCTCCTCGTAGCGGGACTTGAGCCCCTCGAGGATGAGCACCGTGTCCTCGACGCTCGGCTCGCCGACCTCGATCTTCTGGAAGCGGCGGGACAGCGCGCGGTCGCGCTCGAAGCTCGCCTTGTACTCCTGGTAAGTCGTGCTGCCGATGCACCGCAGCTTGCCGGACTGGAGCACCGGCTTGAGGAGGTTCGAGGCGTCCATGCTCCCGCCGGTGGTGGCCCCGGCGCCGACGATGGTGTGGATCTCGTCGATGAACAGGACGGCCCCCGGCTGCTTCTGCAGCGCCTTGAGCACCGCCTTCAGCCGCTCCTCGAACTGGCCACGGAACTTGGTCCCGGCGAGCAGGGCGCCCATGTCCAGCGAGTAGATGACCGCGCCCTGGAGCGGCTCGGGCACCTTCTCCTCGTGAATCCGCAGCGCGAGCCCCTCGGCGATGGCGGTCTTCCCGACGCCGGTCTCGCCCACGTAGATGGGGTTGTTCTTCCGCCGGCGGCAGAGGACCTGGATGGTGCGTTCCAGCTCCTTCTCCCGGCCGATGAGCGGATCGATGCGGCCCTCCTCGGCCTCGACCGAGAGGTTCACGCAGTAGGCTCGGAGCGGGTCCTTCTGGGTCCCGCCCTCCTCCTCGCCGCCGAGCCCGCCGGAGCTCTCGCCCTCCTCCTCGCCCTCGGATCCCTTGGGGATGCCGTGGGAGAGGTAGTTCAGGAGATCCAGCCGGGTGATGCCCTCCTGCTGGAGGAGGAACAGGGCGTGGCTCTCGTCCTCGCGGAACATCGCCACCAGGACGTCGCCGCCCTCGATGACCTTCTGCTCGGCGGAGAGGGCGTGGATGGCCGCCCGCTGCAGCACCCGCTCGATGCCGATGGTCTGCTGCGGCTCGGCGTTCACGCTGTCCGGGAGGCGCTCCACCGTCTCGGCCAGGAACTTCTCCAGCCGCTGGCGGAGCCGCTTCACGTTGGCCCCGCAGGCGACGAGGATCTTCTGGGTCTTGGGCTCGCGGGTGAGGGCGAGCAGCAGGTGCTCGAGCGTCAGGTACTCGTGACGCATCGACTTGGCGTCGGCGATGGCCTGCCGGAAGCTGGCCTGAAGCTCCTTCGCGATGAGCGGCGTTGCCACGGTTCTAGATCTCCTCCGGTTCCATCGTCAGGCGAAGCGGGAACTCGTGCTCCCTGGCCAGCGCCTCCACCACCTCTATCTTCGTACGTGCCACGTCATGTGTATAAACCCCGGCGACGCCGATGCCCGAGTTGTGGACATGGAGCATGATGGCCACCGCGTCGGACTCGGACTTGTGGAACACCTCCCGGAGCACAGCCACCACGAAATCGCGGGTGGTGTAGTTGTCGTTGTGGAAGAGCACCTTGTAAAGCTGCGGCCGCTTGAGCTTCCGCTCGCTCTTGCTTTCCGTCTCGACTCCGCTGTCCGGGGACTCGCGCTCGGGCATCGGCCTACCTTCTAGTCCTTGAACCCGGTCTCTGCCCGCCATGCCGGCAGCCCCGCCTCGATGGCGGCCCGTTCATGGGCGAGGTAATCCCGGACCGCCCGGTCCAGCCCCCGGTGGAACAGCGCGTGGGCGCTGTAGGTGAGGCTGGGAGTGAAGCCCCGGACCAGCTTGTGCTCGCCGCCGGCGCCGGGCTCGAACCGGAGCAGGCCCCGCCGGACCACCTCGTCCATCCCGGCGTACAGGCAGACGTTGAAGTGGAGGAAGGGGTGTTCCTCGTAGCAACCCCAGTAGCGGCCGTAGAGCACCCGGTCGCTGGCGAGGTTGAAGGCCCCGGCCACGACCCGGTCCCCGGCGAGGGCCTGCACCAGCTCGACCCGGTGCCGGAACCGCTCCAGCACCCGGGTGAAGAAGCGAGGGTTCAGGTAGCGGCGGCCCCAGGCGAACTTGTCCACGGTGGTGGCGTACAGCCGGAACGTCTCCCTCGCGTCGGCCTCGGCCAGCGCGTCGCCCCGGAGCACCCGGAGGGTGAGGCCCTGCTCGGCCGGGGCGCGGCGCTCGCGCTTCAGCTGGTTCCGCCGCTTGCTGGTGAAGCGCTGGAGGACGTCCTCCGGGGCACGGTACCCCTCGTTGAGGAAGTGGTACTGCACGCCGTGCCGGACGGCGAAGCCCAGCGGCTCCAGCGCGAGGGCCTCCCCCTCGGTGGGGAAGAGCACGTGGACGCTGGACAGCCGTTCCTCCCGGGCGAGCTCGAGGGCGCCGCGGGCGAGCTCCAGCGTCCGCGCCCGAGCGTCCTCCCCCGGAGCCACCAGGAACCGGCGCCCGGTGGCGGGGGTGAGCGGGGCGGCGACGACCAGCTTCGGGTAGTAGGGCACCCCGGCGCGCTCCGAGGCGTTGGCCCAGGAGAAGTCGAAGACGAACTCGCCGCTGCTGTCGGTCTTCCGGTAGGCCGGTGCGGCCGCAACGAGGCGGTGGCCCCTCCAGACGGTCAGGTGGCGCGGCTCCCACCCCGACGACGGCCCCACGCTGCCGCTCTCCTCGAGCGCCTCGAGCCAGCGCCACTCCAGAAAGGGGGCCGCGTCGTCGTCGACGAGGGCGTTCCAGGCCGCCTCCGGGACGTCGGAGATGGAGCGGAGGACCTTGAGCTGCGTCGGGAGCGACTGCGACATCGGATCGAGCTGCCCCGCCACGTGGGGCCCAATAACGATACACCCGGTCCGGCCGCCACCCACCGGGCGCTCCGCCGCAACGTGTTCATGCGGCTGGCACACATCGGTCCAGTGGCTGCTCCCCGCGGCTCAGCGGGTCAGCTCGCGGGCCAGGAGCTGACCGGCCACGGCGAGCCCCGCCCGGGCGCGGGCCTTCCCCGCGTCGGTCTCCATCACCCGCCCGGCCGCGTCGCTCGCCGTCCCGGCCGCGAGATCGGCGAGCAGGAGGAACGCGCCGATCTCGGGCGTCACCGGCACGGAGCGTCCGGGACGGAGGGGCCGGTCGCGGAGGCTCTTCGCCACCTTCTCCAGAAGGCCTTCCTCGTCCAGCTTCTTCGTCCCGCCGAGCAGCGCGGCCCAGGTGGCGGCGAGGAGGTCGTCGAGGAGCGGGCCGGAGAGCGCCGAGGCGAGCCGGCTGGCCGCCTCGTCGTGGTCTAGCTGGTGCGCGTCGGCGAAGGTCGGAGCGAGCTTCGCGACCACGATGGCGCGGGTGGCGAGGTGGGCGAGGCGAGCCGGGTACCGCATGACGGAGTCTAGGATGCAGGGCGCACGGTGGCCGCGCAACGCCTCATCCACGCGCCGCGTGGGCCGTCGTGGCGAGGTTCCAGGCCGAGGCGCCCAGGAGGTGCCCGGGACGATTCTCTCGTTGCATCACCCCGAGGGAGGGCGGAACCTGAGCCGATGCGAGAGGCCGCCCGCCTGCTGCCGTCCCTGCTGCTGCTGTCGGGCGCCATGGCCATCGCGCAGGACGCGGGC
>DASXGF010000280.1:0-1951 GCA_036489275.1 Myxococcaceae bacterium
GACGGCCGTCCCGTCGTCGGTCGCCGCGAGCACCGCCTCCTTGTACCCGGCGATCGTCCCGCATTCGTCGGAGGCCAGGAACACCGTCCCCAGCTGCACGCCTGCTGCGCCGAGCGCCTCGGCCGCGACCCACCCCCGCCCATCCATGATGCCCCCAGCGGCAACCACCGGGATCCGCACCGCATCCACCATCTGCGGAACGAGCGCCATCGTGCCCACCAGCCCACGCTCGAAGCTTCCGACGAAGGTGGCCCGGTGCCCGCCGGCCTCGCTCCCCTGCGCGATGACCGCGTCGAATCCGGCCGCCTCGATCCTTCGGGCCTCCTCCACGGTGTTCGCGGTTCCCATCCGGGCCAGCCCGGCACGCTGGAGCCGCTCGAGTTGCGTAGCAGAGAGCAGACCGAAGGTCACGCTGAAGACCGTCGCGCCGCTCTGCAGAACCGCTTCGATCTGCGCATCGAGCGAGCGCGCGGACGAGGCCGGCAGCTCGGGCGGTGGCAGCCCCAGCTCTGCGTGGATGGGGCGCAGGAGCTCCAGCATCGGCCCCGGATCCACCGGAGATCCCTCCGGGACGTCGGCGAAGAGGTTCACTCCGAAGGGGCGGTCGGTCCGCGACTTCACCTCCCCGGACCATTCGAGGATCTGCTCGGGCGTCGAGTACGCACAGCCGAGAAAGCCCAGGCCTCCGGCGCGTGAGACTTCCGCGGCGAGCGCCGGAGTGCTTGGGCCACCGGCCATCGGCGCGCCGATGAGCGGATGCTCGATCCTGAGCAGCGAACGCAGCCTCTCTGGTGCACGCATCGGGACCTCCGTGTCGAGACGCTGCGCAACGGTAGGCCTCGACGGTGCCACGCTTCCACGAATGGGCGACGCCCGTGCTACTCGACCCCAGCAGGACCGGAGGCGCTCTCGCCGACGTTCGTTTCGCGGTCGACGGTCCCCCGGAGAGCCAGGCGCTCGGCGTGGCCGCGCAGGCGGGGTGAATGAGCGTCGCTCACGGCTCGGAACAGCTCGACTCCGCGCTCCGTCATCGCCTGGGCACGGGCTGCGAGCTGAACGCCGACTTCCGCGGCTGCCTGATGATGCGCTCCGGCACCCGGATGCCAAGCTCGACAGGGTGGGAGGACGGGCGTGACCGAACCGGTCGTCGCGCTCCCGGGCCCGCTTCGACCCGAGCTGCGGGAGACGCTCCTCGCCCTCTACCGCGACTGGGTCCGGACCGGCCGTGCGGAGCTGCGGCGGGGAGATCCCCCCGACGCTCAGGTCTTCGCCGGCTCGCGACTCCCGAACGGCCAGAACGTCCGGTCGGAGCTGGAGATGAGCGAGAAGACGAACACCAGCGTCCCGGCCACCAGGCCCACGTAGATGTGGGGGACGATCGGGAAGACCATCCCCGAGAAGAACAGCCAGAGTCCCAGCGCGGTGAGGAGAACGGTCGCGCCCCGCATGAACATCCCGGCCACGGACAGGAAGGCGATGACCAGGCCGATCACCAGGTCGTGCCAGTACACGTCGGACCCCGGCGGGTCCCAGCGGGCCATCAGGGCCAGCGCGATTCCGAGCACCAGAGTCACCACCCGAGCGATCATCCGCGTACCTCCCGGCCCCAGACCTTGGGCCCTCGCGCGGCGACCTTCAAGCGATTTTCCGGCTCAGTGCGCACCGGCAGGTGCCTCTCCCGGCCGGTTCTTCTTCACGAAGAGGAGGATGAGTGGCACGAAGATCGCGGTGACGATGGCCAGGTCCTCGATGATCCGCGCGTAGGCGAGCACCGCCGCCTGCTGCTGGATGGTCAGGTACACCATCCCGTACGCCCGGCGCAGCGCCTCGGCCGGACCCGCCGAGGAGAAGAGCTGCTGGAGGTGCTCCAGCCTGTCCTGAAGGACAGGGTTGGAGGTCGTCATCTTGTCGACCAGCTGGTTCTGGTAGACCTGCGAGCGGCGGGCGAGCG
>DASXGF010000301.1:0-4993 GCA_036489275.1 Myxococcaceae bacterium
TCGCTGACGCCGACATCCGCCCGGACATGGTGACGGCGATCGGCATCACCAACCAGCGCGAGACGACGGCGGTCTGGAATCGCGCCACCGGTGAGCCGATGGCCCGGGCGATCGTCTGGCAGGACCGGCGCACCATCGAGATGTGCGCGGATCTCAAGGCCCGGGGCGAGGAGCAGCGCGTCCGCGAGACGACCGGCCTCGTGCTCGACCCGTACTTCAGCGCCACCAAGCTGCGCTGGATGCTCGACCACGTCGAGGGGCTCCGGGGGCTGGCCGAGGCGGGGAAGGCCTGCTTCGGCACCATCGACTCCTGGCTCGTCTTCCGGCTCACCGGCGGGATGCGGCACGTCACCGACGCCTCGAACGCCAGCCGGACGCTCCTCTACGACCTCAAGGGTCGCGGCTGGAGCGAGGACATGCTCGAGCTGTTCGGCATCCCCCCGCAGATGCTCCCCGAGATCCGTAGCTGCGCCGAGCTCTACGGCAAGACGCAGGGAATGGAGTCGCTGCCCGACGGCATCCCGGTCTCGGGCATGGCCGGCGACCAGCAGGCGGCGCTCTTCGGTCAGGCCTGCTTCCATCCCGGCGAGTCGAAGTGCACGTACGGCACCGGAAGCTTCCTCCTGATGAACACCGGGAGCGAGCCGGTGGCCTCGAAGACGGGCCTGTTGACCACCGTGGCGTGGCAGCTCGGCGACTCGGTGACCTACGCGCTGGAGGGCTCGAGCTTCGTCGCCGGCGCGGCGGTGCAGTGGCTCCGCGACGGGCTGCAGGCGATCAAGAAATCGGCGCAAGTGGAGAAGCTCGCCCGGAGCGTGGACAGCTCGGGTGAGGTGGTCTTCGTCCCCGCGCTGGCGGGTCTCGGCGCGCCGCACTGGCGGCCCGAGGCGCGCGGGATCCTGATGGGGCTGGACCGCTCGACGAACCTGGGCCACGTGGCGCGCGCCGTGCTCGAGGGCATCGCGCTGCAGACCTACGAGCTGGCGCAGGCGATGACCCAGGATTCGGGGCAGCCGATCCCGGTGCTCAAGGTGGATGGCGGCGCGAGCGCGAACGACCTCCTGATGCAGTACCAGGCGGACGTCCTCGGCACGCCGGTGGTCCGGCCGAGGAACCTCCAGACCACGGCTGCCGGCGCGGCGTTCCTCGCCGGCATCGGCGCGGGGGTGTGGGGAGATCCCGAGGAGATCCGGGGGTCCTGGCGGGCGGGGAAGACCTTCAAGCCCAAGATGGACGACAGTGCACGGGCCAACGCCCTGGCGAAGTGGAAGCGGGCGGTGGAACGGGCGTAGGGATCCGGTCCATGGCACGCGACCGGACGAAGCTGGGTGAGGCAGAGGTTCAGGGCTGGCTGAAGGCGCACCCGGGCTGGGCGCTGGAGGGCGGGATGATCCGCCGGACCTACGCCTTCAAGGACTTCCGGGTGGCGATGGCCTTCGTGAACAAGGTCGCGGACGCGGCGAACGCGGCGGACCATCACCCGGACATCGACATCCGCTACTCGAAGGTGACGCTGGCGCTCGTCACGCACGACGCAGGCGGGCTGACCTCGCGGGACACGAAGCTCGCCGAGGAGGCGGACGCGCTCGCCGCCACCTGAGCGAGACGCATGCCGCAGCTCTCGGTGCGGGTCGACGAGCGGGAGGGAGCGATGAGACCATGGATCCTCGTGGTGCTCGTGCTGGCGAGCGCCGCCCGCGGTCAGGCGGTTCCGACGGTCAAGAGTCTCGGACCCCAGCCGCCCCGGAACGTCCTCTACGTCGGAAACAGCCTCTTCTATTTCAACAACGGTCTCCCCAACATGGTGTGGGAGCTGGTTCAGCGAGCTCTTCCCGGCGCCGACCACGATTCGAGGCTCGTCACGATAAGCGGTGCGGCGCTGAGCTGGCACGACCTGGACGGATATCTCCGGCCGATCGACGGGTTCTCGATCCAGGCCGATGGTCGCTTGGTGTTCCACAAGGCTCGGCCCTTCGACGCGGTCGTCATGGCCGACTGCAGCCAGTGCCCGATCCACTCGCAACTCAAGGCGCAGTTTCACGAGTTCGCCCGGAAGGACGCGGAGATCGCCGTGCGACACGGAGCGAAGCCGGTCCTCTTCATGACCTGGGCCTACCGTGACCGGCCCACGATGACGCGCCAGCTCGCCGAGGAGTACACGCTCGCGGGGAACGAGACCGGGGCCCTGGTCATCCCGGCGGGGCTGGCCTTCGCGGCCTCGATTGCCGCAGACCCGGGCATCGACCTCTACGACCCGGACGGACGTCATCCGAGCCCCGCGGGGACCTATCTCGCCGCGTGCACGGTCCTCGCGTCGCTCTACAGCAAGACGCCGGTGGGGAATTCCTACCGCGCCGCGCTCGACGCAAAGACGGCGCTCGCCCTTCAGCGGACCGCCGCCGAGACGGTCCAGAGGTTTCTCGCCCGGTGAGCCCCGATCAGAGTCCTGATCGTCGACGACGAGCGTGCCGCCCGGGTGAACGTCCGATATCTCTTGGCCGAGCACGGGGTCGCGGAGGCGGTGGAGGCGAGCAGGCCGTGCGGAGCATCGCCGAGGAACGCCCCGAGCTGGTGTTCCTCGACGTCGACATGCCGGAGGTCGACGGGTTCGAGGTGATTCGCCGGGTCGGACCGGAGGTGATGCCGGACGTCGTGTTCCTCACCGCGTACGACTTCTTCGCCGTCCGGGCGTTCGAGGTGAATGCCGTCGACTACGTCCTGAAACCGGTCACCGGCGAGCGGTTCGGCGCGGCGCTCCAGCGCGTGACGCAGCGCCGCTCCGGGGCGGACCGCTCGAGCCGACGCCAGAGGCTCGAGGCGCTGCTCGGCGGGAGCTCTAGCGGCGGGCCACCGGAGACCTTCGTGGTGGCGACCATCACCAAGCCGGGCGGAGGCCCACCGGTGGTGCGGACGTTCAACGTCCACGTGGTCCGCGGAAATCAGGACTGAGCCGACACGGGAAACCACCCCGTGTCACACAGACCGGGCGGCCCTGGCACTGAACCGTGGAGGAGGACGGGTCATGCCGGGGCATCAGTCACATCCAGTCCGTGCCGCGCTGCTCGGCGCGTTCGCTGGGGGGGTTGTCGTGGGCGGGGTCTACCTGCTCCTCGTCTTCTCGGATCCGCACGCCTTCACGAGCTCCTCCACCGCACCCATCGGGCTGATCTTTCTCCCGTTCGTCACGGCGATCTACGCGGCACCGGGTGCCATCGGAGGAGCCGCGGTCGGGTATCTCCTCTCGGCCTGGAAGAGTGGCCGGCGGCTCCGTGAGCCGGGGGTGGCCGTCGCCGGGGTCGTCGCGATCGCGCTGTGCGGCTGGGGCGCAGCGACCCTGGTCCACGGCTACGTCGTGGGCGCAGAGGTCCGCAGGATCGATCGCCTTGCGGAGCCACAGCTCGCAGAGGTGCTTCAGAGTCGACTGTACGGTCGAAATCCATTCGTGCTCGCCGCGGTCGCGGGCAATTCGCGGGCGAGCGGAGACACGCTGGACCTCATCTCTCGCCGGACGGATCCCGAGCTTCATCGGGCCATCGGGAGCGTTTTTCACGAGGTCATGGGGATCAATCCGAAGGGGCTCGCCGCCATGCGGCTGGTGGCGCGAAATCCGAACGTGCGGCCCGAGACTCTCGAGCGGCTGGCCGGAAGTCCGGACCCCTATGTTCAGAGTGACGTCGCGGACAATCCGAAGCTACCCGCGTCGGTGCTCGCCCGGCTCACGTCGTCACAGGACTACCTGGTCATCTGGGGCGTAGCGCGGAACCCGCACTCGCCACCCGAGGTGCTCGACCGTCTGTCGCGCAGCGACAACTGGGTCACCCGCATGCACGTCGCCTCCAACCCGGGGACGGCCCCTGAAGTCCGAGCGCGCCTCGCCGGCGATCCGGAGCAGGCCGTGAGGAACGCGGCTGGCGTGGGTCGGACACGACGTCCGGAGGATGGGCCAGGGCCCTGGCGCCTCGACGGAGGGACCCCTCGGTGACGGCGCTCACATCATGCGCGCGAGCCCCATGGGCCCGCCGACCCTCGTCGGGCGGGAGCTAGAAGCGAACTGCCACGCTGACCCCTCCTCCGTCCTTCTCCACGTGAGGAACGACGTGGACGTCGACGCCGTCGGCGTGCGGCTCCGTCGTGAGCCGTTGCCAGAGCTCGCGGTTGTAGGCCTCCGCCAGCTCACGCTTCCCGACGGTACCCATCGGGTCGGGATCGACGGCGGCTCCGGAAACGAGCGCGATGCCACCTCCAACGATGCCCCCCACTGCCAGAAAGCCCATCACCGGGTCGACGGGACCGGGTCCCGTACAGGTCGGCAGGGTGAAGCTTCCAGAAGTGACCGAAGAGCACGTCGTGGTCTGGCTACTGGCAATCACGGTCGCGGCGATGGTTCCTGCGAGCATGGCCAGTCCTCCTCCCACCAGCAGGCCGGTCCTGAGAGCGGCCCGATCCTCGTACTGCTTCACGAGATCGTCGCGACCCACGGCCCGATAGAAGTCCACGCCCAGCAGCGGCTTCTTGTACTTGCCCTGGTAAGGGGAGCTCCACTGCACGGTGCCGCTGACCGTGCCGTGCGAGGCCACGACGGCGCCGAAATCGTCGAACCCGATGGCCTGCTCGTCGTACTGCTCCTGCGCGTCGGCGCGCGGGACGTCGGGGGGTGGAGGCGGCAGCGCGCTCTCGCTGGGAACGACGTCCGGCTCGGGAGGAGGACCGACGGTGGGTGGGACTCCCTGGGCGTGGACGCTCCAGGAAAGGAAGAAGACGACCAGGGACGCACCGCGGGCGCGAACAGCCTTCATCGGACACCTCCGGATCAGTACCGGCCCGCCGCGATCCCACCCCGGAGTTGCAGATCAGGTTAGCGACGACCGGTGATTCGGTGCGCACGGACGGGCACACCCGACGGCACCCCGGAATCGGACGGTCAGCTCGCGTCCACGCGCCCGGATACGTCAGGCGGGGTATCCGCGACGAGTCGACCACCGATGACGCGGGA
>DASXGF010000326.1:0-1797 GCA_036489275.1 Myxococcaceae bacterium
CGAGCAGCTCGAACAGTCGGCGCAGGAGTTCGGGGGTCGGCCCTTCGAAGGCATCGACGATCGCCTCGGCGCGGTCGATGTTCGGGGCGATGGCCTCGCGGACCACCGCCTCGAACAGCTGCTCCTTGCTCTCGAAGTAGAGGTAGACGGTCCCCTTGCTCACGCCGGCGACGGTGGCGACGTCCTCCAGCCGGGTGGCGGCGAAGCCGCGGTTGGAGAACAGCTGGAGGGCCGCGGCGACGATCTCCGCAGGGCGGGCCTCCTTGCGCCGCTCCCAGCGCTTCGTTCCAAGCGTCCGCTCCATCTAACTGACTGGTAAGTTATTTCTTGGCCCGCCGCAAGACCGCCTCCAGCAATCGAGAAATGCTAGTTCTCTCGGTAGGTTGAGAGCGCATAACGAGGTGTCTGGCACCTCGAATCTCAACGAATCCACGAATTCCTGACCTGTCAGCCGCGGCGGAGGAGGCGCTTCTCGCCCACCCGGAGCGTGACCTTCTCCCGGTCGAAGTACTCGGAGAGCGGGATGACGAACTTCCGGCTGCCCCCGACCAGCTCCTTGAACTGCTGGGTGGTGATCTCCCGGTGCTCGGTGAGGTGGGCCACGAGCCGCTGCTTGAGCTCGGCGATGACCGAGCCGTGGAAGCAGAGCTCCTCGGTGACCTTCACCACCGTGTGGTCGGCGATGGGGCCCTGGAGGAGCCCGGCCACGCGCTCGACGGGAAGCGAGAGCATCCGTCCGACCTCCGCGAGCGTCGGCGGCGCGAGCGCTCCCGCGGCGATCGCCGCCACGGCCTTGGTCCGCGCCGCCTCCTCGTCCAGCGAGAGGCTCCGTCCCCTCCCCTTCAGCCTCAGCCCCTCGCCGGCCGTCTCCACGGCGCCGCGCTCGATCAGCGCCTGCACCAGTCGCCCGAGCAGTCGCGCGTCGAGGTCGGGCGAGAGCCGCTGCCGCAGCTCCTCGCGGTGGAGCGCGTCCTCGAGCGGAGCGCGGTCGTGGAAGGACTGGAGCAGCGCCAGCGCCCGGGACTGGAGCGCAGCGAAGGTCTCGCCGGCGACGTAGAGCCGACGCTCGCGATCGATCAGGAGCACCTGGCCTTTGCTGTTCAGCACCTCGAGCGCGCGCTGGACGATCTTGGCGGAGCTCGCCGTCCGGACGGCCAGCTCGCCGGCGGTCATCCCTCGGTAGCCGGACTGGCGCGCGAGCCACACCAGTCGTGCGTCCAGGTCCTCCCCGAGCATCGGGGCGAGCAGCTCGGTGGCGCCGCGCCGTCGCCGCGGAGCCCCGATGGTGAGCACGCGTCCTCCGGCGAGGGTCGCTCCACGGCCGGGCAAGGGCCTCGCGCCACGGAGGATGAAGCGCTGACCGGGGAGCGCGGCCACCGGCGCCTGGAGCCTGAGCTGCGCGAGCCCCGTCTCCCCGGGCGCCAGCTCCGGCAGGTCGAGCAAGGTGAGCCGGGCCTCCACCTGCGCCGTCCCCAGATGCAGCAGGAGCGTGCGGCGCCGAGCCAGTGGCGCCTCGGCCGCGGGCAAGAGCGTGAGCTCGACGTCGAGCGAGCGCGTCTCCGGGAGCTCGCCCGCGCGCACCAGCACCATCCCGCGCCGGACGTCCTGGGTTGCCACTCCGGGGAGGTTCACCGCGGTGCGCTGCCCCGCCGACCCTCGCTGCACCGTCTGGCCGTGCGTCTGCACCCCCCGGACGCGGAACGGCCCGGAGAGCCCCGGGAGCAGCGCCACCGACGCCTCGGGCTCGACCGTCCCCGAGAGAAGCGTCCCGGTCACGACCGTGCCGAAGCCCTTGAT
>DASXGF010000342.1:0-13250 GCA_036489275.1 Myxococcaceae bacterium
GACGGCTTCCTTGAACGGTGGGGCGGGCTCGAGGAACTGCAGCGCCACTCCCGCGGAGAAGCCCCAGGCGCGGGCCTGGAGCTCGGGGACCTGGCGCACGACCTCGGCGCGGGTGAGCGCGCCCGCCGGATGCTCCAGGGAGACCTGGACCCGGGTGAAGAGCGCCGGGAGCGGCTCGGGCACGCAGGCGTAGATGCCCGCCCGCGAGAGGTCCCGCAGGTCCGCCGCCCGTGGGGCGCCGTCGATGATCAGCGTCCCCCGGAAGGTCACCGGCGTCGGCACGGCGGCGCTGGAGGGGGCGGGCGCGTGGGTCACGTGCGGCGTGGGGACGCGCGGCGCAGGCTCTACCGGGGACCCGGTGGTCGGGGGCGCGACGGCTCCCGAGCTCGCCGCGGTTCGGGTGAGCGCGCGTTCCAGCACCGCGCGGAAGGCGTCGGCGTCGGGGTAGCGGTCCTCGCGGCGCTTCGCCAGCGCGCCGAGGATGGCGTCGGACCACGCCTGGCTCATCCGGGGGTTCACCTCCCGGGGCGGGACCGGTGGCGTGTCGCGGTGGGCAAGGAGGATGCCGGTCACCCCGCCGCCGCTGAAGGGCAGCCGGCCGGTGGCCAGCCGGTAGGCGATGACGCCGAGCGCGTACAGGTCGGCGCGGCCGTCCAGCCCCTCGCCCGAGCCCTGCTCCGGGGCCATGTACTCGGGCGTGCCGACGATCCACCCGGCGTGGGTCTGCCCCTCCTGCATGTCACCGCCGAAGAGCTTGGCGATGCCGAAGTCGAGGATCTTCACGAACGGCGGCCCGTCGCGCCGGCAGAGGAAGATGTTCTCCGGCTTGAGGTCGCGGTGCACCACCCCGCGGGCGTGAGCGGCCTGGAGCGCCTGGCACACCTGGATGAGGATCGGCAGGGCGTGCTCGGGCGCCATGGGCCCGGGAGGCGCCGCGGAGAGCGGCTCGCCCTCCAGGAACTCCATGATGAGGTAGTACCGACGCGGCGGCACCACGTTCATGTCGAAGATGTTGACGATGTTGGGGTGGCCGATGAGGTTGACCGCCCGGGCCTCGGCGTAGAAGCGCTGCACCAGCGAGGCGTCCGAGGCGAGGTGCTCGTGGAGCATCTTCACCGCGACCTTGCTGCCGATGAGCGTCTGCTCCCCCAGGTAGACCGAGCCCATCCCTCCGTGGCCGATCCGCTTGACGAGGCGGAAGCTGCCCACCGTGGTGCCCAGGAGTGGATCGGGCGGGCTGGTCGCTGGGGTCGAGGACATCGCGGGGACGAGGCGAAAATGTCCCACGCCCCGATGACAGGTGCAAAGCGACGAGCGAGAGGAATTCCGAGACGCGAGACGCCTGGGGCGGCCCGGCCCCTCCCGGGATCCGGGATCTCAGCCCCGCTGGGTCCGGCGGCGGCGAATCTCGGCCAGGAACTCGTCGGGACCGCGCGTGTTCAGCACGTCCGAGGTTCGGGCGCCACCCTTGCGCGCGGTGTGAATTGCAAAGGCCACGTTCTGGAGAGCGAGCGTGCTGTGTGCATCCGCGGACACCACCAGACGCGCCCCACCCTGGAGCGCGAGCCGGACGTGCTCCGCCGAGAGGTCCAGGCGGTCGGGATTGCCGTTCACCTCCAGCAGAACGCCCCGCTTCGCCGCACGCTCGACCACCGCCGGGATGTTGAGCGGTGAGGGGTCGCGCCTCTGGAGGAGCCGCCCGGTGGGATGTCCGAGAACGTCGGTGCAGGGGTGGTCCAGCGCCTTGAGCACGCGCGCGGTCATGGCCGCCTCGTCCTGGCCGTGCCGGACGTGCACCGAGGCAATGACCACGTCCAGCTCGGCCAGCAGGCGGTCGGAGAGGTCCAGCGCTCCGTCCTCGAGGATGTCAACCTCGAGGCCGCGGAACAGCCGCAGCTGGGGCACCGCCTCCTGGACCCGGGCGATCTCCTCCCACTGGGAGCGGACGCGGGTCTCGTCGAGGCCACCGGCGTAGGCCGCGGCCGCGCTGTGGTCGGTCACGGTGAGGTAGCGGAGGCCGAGCGCGGCGGCGGCGCGGGCCATCTCCTCGAGGGTGGATCTGCCGTCGCTCCAGGTGGAGTGGCTGTGGACCACCCCCTGGACGGCGGAGGCCGCGAGGAGATCCGCCGGGAGGGTGCCGGCGAGCGCCGCCTCGAACTCGCCCACGTCCTCGCGGAGCTCGGGCGCCACGTACGACATGCCCAGGAGCGCGTAGAGCGCCTCCTCCGTGGGGACGGGCAGCTTCTCCTCGCCTCGGAACACGCCCCACTCGCTGATGGTGAGCCCCAGGTCGCGCGCCCGGCCCCGGAGACGGACGTGGTGCGCCTTCGAGCCGGTGAAGTGGTGGAGGGCGGTGGCGTAGTCCTCGTCGGGAAGGACCCGGAGGTCGACCTGCAGCCCGTCCTCCATCCGCACCGAGCACTTGCTGTCGCCCTGGCCGAGGACCTCGCGGACGCCGGACTGCCGGGCGAGGACGGCGAGCACCGGGGCGGCCTCGGGCGCCGAGGCCACGATGTCCACGTCCGAGACCAGCTCGCACCAGCGCCGGACGCTCCCCGCCACCTCGGCCCGCACCACGCCGGGGGCCGCGCGGACCTCGGAGAGGAGGGCCTGGGCGACCGGAAGGACGTCTCCCAGGCGCCGACGGGCGTGGGCCGAGCGGTACTGCTCGATGCCGGCGAGGATCTTCTGCTCGCTCCGCTCGCCGAAGCCCTTGAGCCCCCGGATCCGCTGGTCCCGGGCGGCCTGCTCGAGCTGCTCGATGTTCCCCACGCCGAGGGCCTTGTGGAGGGCGGCGGCCTTCTTGGCCCCCAGGTCAGGGAGCTGGAGGAGCTCGAGGATGCCCGGCGGGAACTCGGCGCGGAGCTGCTCCAGCAGCGGGAGGGTGCCGGTACGGTGCAGCTCGGAGATCTTCTCGGCCAGGGTCGCCCCGATGTTGGGCAGCTCGGTCAGCCGGCCCTCGCGCACCAGGGTGTCCAGGTCGCCGCTGAAGCCGGCCATGCGCTCCGCGCCCTGGTCGTAGGCGCGGGTCTTGTAGAAGTCGTCGCCTTTCAGCTGGAGGTACTGGGAGACCTCGCGCAGGGCGCGGGCAATGCTCAGGGGATCCATGTGTCCGGAGACTCTCTTGTTAATGTCTCGGGCCGACAGATGCGAATCGAGCTAGGAGCGGCGGACCTGGAAGAAGGGGAGCTGCGAGGGTACGACCTCGGGAAGCGAGCGGTGTGCGTCGCGCGGGTGAAGGGGCGATACAAGGCCCTGGACGACTGGTGCAACCACGCGGGATGCCTGCTCTCGGGAGGTCGGGTGGAAGAAAATCTGGTCGTCTGCCCGTGCCACGAGGTGGGGTTCGACCTCGACACCGGGGCCAACGCCACCTCGCCGGGAGTCTGTGACGACCAGCCGACCGCGCGGGTGAGCGTCGAGGGAGGACGGTTGATGCTGGAGGTGGAGGAGTCCTGATGGGACACGGGCACGACCACAAGCATGGGCACGAAGGCCACGGGGGACACGCACACGGGCAGGGCACCCCGGCCCACGGCCCGAGCCCGGCGCGGGAGCACCGGAGCGACGCCCCAACGCACGTCTCGTGCTTCGTCCTCACCTGCTCGGATTCCCGGGCCCACGCCGACGACGTGAGCGGGCGAGCGCTGCGGGAGGGGCTGGAGGCGGCCGGGCACAGCGTGGTGGGCCAGACGGTGGTCCGGGACGAGCCGGAGCAGATCCGCGCGGCGGTGGAGCGCGGGCTCGAGGGTGGAGCGCGCGCGGTGCTCATCACCGGCGGCACCGGCATCACCCGGCGCGACCAGACGGTCGAGGCCATCCGCCCGCTGCTGGAGAAGGAGATCCCCGGCTTCGGCGAGCTGTTCCGGATGCTCTCCTTCCAGGAGATCGGTAGCGCGGCGTGGCTGTCGCGGGCGCTCGCGGGAACGGCGCGCGGGGCGCTGATCTTCGTGCTGCCGGGGAGCCCGAACGCGGTGCGGCTCGCGCTGGACCGGCTCATCCTTCCCGAGCTCGGTCACGCCGTGCGCGAGCTGAGCCGCTAGGTGGAGCACTGACGCATGCGCCGGGGCCGCACGAACCGGCTGTCCCCCGAGCGGGCGAAGCGTCTTCGCCGGGCGCTGGACCGACTGGAGCGGGCATCGCCGCCGCGGCGACGGCTGCCGCTCGATCCGGTGTCGCTCCCGCATCGGTACCGCGACCCCCGGGACGTCGAGGTCGCGGGGCTGCTCGCGGCCTCGCTGGCCTACGGGCGCGCGGATCTCTTCCTGCCCAAGATCTCCCGGCTCCTCGACGGCATGGTTCCGGCGCCCGCGGCCTTCGTTCGGGGGCTCGACGTGACCAAGGCGCGCTCCCTGCTCTCGGGCTTCGTCTACCGCTTCAACGTCGGCGCGGACGTGGCGGTCCTGCTCCTCGGGATGGGGCGGATGCTGCAGCGCCGCGGCTCGCTGGAGGCGGGGTTCGTCGCGGCGCGCGAGGCGAGCGAGGACCTGCACGGCGCGCTCGGAGCATTCGTCCGCGAGCTGCGCGAGGTGGACGTCCGCGCGGTCGAGCGGTCGCTGGGGAAGACCCGAGGCCTGGACCACCTGCTCCCCGTCCCGCTCGGTGCCGGCGCGGCGAAGCGGCTCCACCTCTATCTGCGCTGGATGGTCCGTGGTCCGGATGCGGTGGACCTGGGGATCTGGAAGCGCGTTCCGCCGAGCGCGCTGCTCGTGCCGCTGGACACGCACGTCGCGCGGCTCGCGTGGCGACTGGGCCTGGTCCGCCGGCGGACGATGGGCTGGGCGGCGTCGGAGGACATCACGGCGAATCTCCGGGTCATCGATCCGGTGGATCCTGTGCGCTTCGACTTCGTGCTCTGCCATCACGGGATGAGCGGCGCGTGTCCACCGCGTGCACGCGCGGACCTCTGCGCGCGCTGCGTCCTGCAACCGGAGTGCGCCGTCGGGCGCAGCCTCGTTGCTGGTAGGCACTGAGGACCCCGGTCCACACGACAGCCGCCACGCGCCCACCTAGCGTGCGCGGCCGCTCGGGCGTCCTTCATGCCCGAGGGAGGGCGGCATGAAGCGACGCATGTTGGGAAGCATCCTCGCGGTGGGTGTAGCACTGCTCCTGGGTAGTCCGGCGCGCGCGGCGGACAAGAGCAATCAACCGAAGATCAGCGACGCCTTCCGGGCGAAGCTCGCGCAGCTCGTCGGCGCGCGAGACAAGTTGGAGCGGCTCGGAGTCCGACCACGCTTCAGTCGGACGAGACCGAACGCGGGCGCCACGCGGAGCGCGATGCGCGCGGCGTCGTCGGCCGCGGTCGCGTCGGGACGGAAAGCATCCGACGGGATCGTCTCGATTCCGCACTTCGACTTCACCGCGACGTCGGGGGGCCAGGACTTCCCGCTGATCTTCGTCGGAGGGACTCCGCAGAGCCGTGGGAAGACGACCACCGTCCCGACGCGGATCATTCCCGTCTCCGTCACGCTCCCGGTCGCCGTCGTCGACAGCTCGGGCAACCTCGTGTTCAACGGCCAGGAGATCACCCTCGACGGGACCTCGAAGGTCCCGCTGACGGTCGCCTCACCCATCTTCCAGCCCGCGACCTTCGCGGTGTTGCCAGGAGCGGGCCAGACCCAGTGGGGTGATGCCATGCAGCGGGTCACGTTCTGGAACAGCCTGCTGCCGGACCCGGGCGGCTGGCACGTCATGCTCGGACGTCCGCGGATCGACGCCACCGTGGTCACGGGGGATTTCTTCGACGGGTTCTCGGTCGACTTCCAGGACGGCTCACCGAACCTCAATTTCATCGCTGGCGAGTTCATCGACGGAATCATCGCCAGCTACCTGGGCAGCCAGGACATCGACCCCGGCGAGGTGCCCATCTTCGCTACCTACAACTTGCTGCTCTTCTACGGAGGCGACACCAACAACTGCTGCGTCCTCGGCTACCACGACGCGCTCGTCACCGGGACCACGAAGAAGGGCGACGTCATCGCGCAGACCTTCATCTTCGAGGACTTCAACGACCCGGGCATCTTCACTTCCGACAACGTGGCCGACGTCCATGCCATCAGCCACGAGGTCGCGGAGTGGCTGAACGACCCGTTCATCAACAACGTCGTGCCGCCCTACGCGAACGGCGAGGGAACGGGCTGCGACACCATCATGGAGACCGGGGACCAGCTGGTCGGCCACTCGGTCCCGGTGGCGCTGAACGGGTTCATCTACCACCCGCAGACCCAGGACATCCTCCAGTGGTTCATCCGCGAGGTCCCCTCGAGCGCCCTCGGCGGGCTGTACATCTTCCCCAACGACCCGACGGTCACGAACGCACCCGCGCCTCCCTGCACGCCGTAGCGCCCGGCGATGACCGACCTCCGCCGCGGCCTTCACGAGGTCGCGGCGGAGAGGTCTAGCGCCCTCGGACGAGCGCCGAGACGACCGCCCTGGCTCCGGTCCGGTCGGTGGCGTTCCCGCGCGTCACGCTCACCCGGACGCAGGCCGCGGCACGGGTGAGGAAAACCGCGTCCCCCGCGATCCACACGGGCCTGCCAAGGTCGAGGGAGGGCTGTGCACCGACGCCGGCGGCATCGCGGCAGCGACGCTCGGCCTCCGCTCCGTTGAACCAGCTGCGGACGTCGAAGCGAAGCTCGACACCCTCGCCGCGGAGGGTCCAGCGCGTGGAGCTGCTGAGCTCGTCTCCCGCCGGCTCGCCGAGGGCGACGCCAAGGGCCGTCTCGAGCGCGAACCGATCAAGGGCGAGGGCCCGGCTCGGAGCCCAGGGACCGGGTGCGTCGCTCTCGGAGCCGGGTGCCGCTCCGTGTCCGTGCGGATCATCGCCCATTCCCGGGGGTTCCCCAGCGTCCCTGCCCCCTCCGCAGGCGATGGTCAGTGCGGAAGCTGCGACCAGCGCCGGGACCGTTCTCCGCCGGCCGGTCACGAGTCGGTCACCGGTTGCTGGGTGCACCGGAGGGCGCCCTCACGTTGACCTTGCCGGTCGTGCTGTCGAAGCCGGTCGAGTCGGCGGGGTTGAAGACCTCCCAGGTCGCGGAGTCGAAGGTGAGCTGAACCTCGTCGAGGAGCCTGAGGTCGGTGGCGGTCGTCTCGTTGAGGCCGACGACCAGCGCGTTCAGGAGCGTGATCCGATAGACGATGACGACGGTCTTGCCGTCGGGCCCGATTCCCGAGAAGTCGAGGATGACCTTCGGGAGCGTTCGACCCGAGAGCAGCGCCTTCAGGAGCTGGACGCTCGCCACGCCCTGGACCTTGTCGAAGACCACCGGACCCAGGGTCGGCTTGGCGGCACCACCGCCTGACCCACCGCCCGCCGCAACGTTCAGGCGCCACGTCTCGGAGAAGTTGAAGGCCTCGATCTGTCCTGCGTGACCTTGCTGCGCGGATTCGCCGTCGATCCCGTCGATGGTGACGAAGACGTCGCCGGGCTTAGCGAGCGCCACCGAGCCGTGAACCAGCGCGAGCACCAGAAATAGCTGACCGAACTTCTGCTTCATGCGGGCGTACCCTCCGCACACCGGAACCTCTCCAGCTCGCGCGTTGCACGAGAGAAATCTCGGATCCACGCGAGTTGGCACGACTTCCGTGGATGTGTGCGCCGCTTCCCTCTGGTGCGAGTAGGTGTGGATGCAACACGCCGTCATCGACGGGTCTACTCGGAGAAGCGGGCCGCGCGCTCTCGACGTCACGAACGTGCAGTCGAAAGGGGAGAACCGAGTGAAGAGCTGGTGGATGGGCTGTGCTGCTGCACTGGCGGTGGCGCTGGCGGGCTGCGGCTCCGGCGCGAACTGCAACGACGCGTGCAACAAGCTTCAGTCGTGCAACCTCAGCTCGTCGGGCTTCTCCTGCGACGCGAACTGCGGGAGCCCCGACGACACCTGCGCGAACTGCCTGAACGGGACGAGCTGCGCGGACATCACCGCAGGCCACTGCGCCACCGAGTGCAGCAAGGCGACGTTCACGCCGAAGTAGCGCGACGCCTCCGGCCTCGAATCGCGAGGGTGATGGTGACCAGCGCCGCGAGGGTTCCGCCGGCCATGAGGCCGGCCTGCGGGAGCAGGCTCCGTTCGGCCTCGCGGGGGCGCACGGTCGCATCCCCCATCACGACCACGTTCGCCCATGCGGCTGGCGGGGCTCCGGTCTGGATCAGCGCGCGCTTGGCTTTAGCCATGGACTCTCCGACGGACAGTCCACGGCGCAGCTCCGCGTAGAAGGCGTGGAACAGGGCCCGCTGGTCGTCGTCCCGCACCTTGGAGAGCGTGCCGATGACCGCCGAAGCTCCTCCAGCGAAGAAGCCGCGGGCCAGACTGAGGACGCCTTCACCGATGCGGAACGCACCCACCGAGGTGTTGCAGGCTGACAGGACGACGGTTCGTCCCGTCCAGTCGAAGCGCGGAACGTCCGCAACCTTGAGTACCCCCGACCCACTTGCTCCGGGTGCGAGGAGGAGGAAGGACTGGTCGGGCTCGCGTTCGTCCACGACCCCGTGCGCGGCGAAGTGCACGAGGGACGCGCGGTGAAGCTGCTCACCGAGGAGGTGCTCCGGGGTCGCCTCGGCGCCGGCAAAGAGCCTGCTTCCGACGGGGAAGGAGTGCACTGCCTCCAGCGCCTCTTCCCGAGCGTGAATGAGTGCGAAGAGCTGCCCGGGCTCGACCTCGCCTCGAGTCTCAGCCACCGGCACGGCCGGCCCTTCCGGTGTGTTCGCAAACGCAAGCGCCACCCCAGGTGGCAATGCGGGACGCCTTCTGAGCCGGGTCCAGACGGAGGCGGAGGGGACGATGGAGATCGCGTAGCGGTCCGCCAGGTACGGTGCGCCGCCGGTCTCGGACAGTGCGTCGAAAGGAAGCCGGTGTAACGGGCCGTCCGGAACGAGCACCAGCGCGTGCACACCAGCGGGAAGGACGTCCAGGACCGGCTTCATCAACCCTTCGTAGAGGCGGCGTGTGCCGGGTCCGATGGCCCCGTTCCGGTGGTCGAGGAGTCCGGTCCAGGCCTTGACCGCAGGCTCGAGCTCCTCGCCCTGCGGGATGCGTACGGCTCGCATGGTGCCTCGGGTCACAACCAGGGCGTACGAATGCCCCCGGCTGTACGGAGACAGCGGGGTCGTCCGTGGTGACCAGACGAAGAAGGAGACCAGGGCTTCGTCTCCGGTCAGCAAGGCCTGCACGTCCTCGATCGTTGCGATGGCTTCGGGGCGCGGCTCGTCACGGCGCTCTCGGACGAGAAGTCGATCCAGCAGGACTCGAGCGCGGAGCCGTTCCAATGTTTCCCAGGCCTTCGCCAGGTGAACCGGGTCTGTCGGTGCTCGGTCGAGCAAGTCCGAGATGTAGATCTGATAGAGGAGCCCGCGGCTCGCGTCGGCCCGCATCCGGATGCCGTCGTCATCCTCGTCCTCGCGCCAGCGCTCCAGAAGTTGGATGGTTCGCTCACCCCAACGGATCCCTTCGGAGGCCGAACCGGCGACCAGCTCGGCGTGGGCGACGGCGAGGTTTGTCGCCGGCCATCGGGGATCCTTGCGGCCCGCACCTTGCCTCGCAAGCTGGATCGCCCGGACCCGATCCTGCGCGTTGCCCTGAAGCAACAGCTCCACAGCGAGGGGGCTGTCATCCCCGGGACTGAGGAATGACAACGTTTCCGTGGTTCTCCCGAGGAGGGTGGCGAGGGCGGCTTTCGTGCCCTCGGTCCCGATCTCGATCGCGTTGTAAGCGAAGAGCTCCTGCTTCCTTTGTGCTTCGAGCGCGCTCCGAAGAAGACGCTCGGCCTCCCCGCGGTCCGCAAGCCCCCCGAGGGCCATCTGGGCGGTCACGGCAGCGACGCCCGCGAGTGCGGCGGTATGGCTCATGGACCCCGGAGTGCTGACGCTCAGGAGCCCCACGTAGATCTGCCGGATCTTCGTGTCATCGCCGAGCTGCCGTGCGAGCTGAATTCGGGTGCTGGCCTCGAGGAGCCTGAGCCACTCCGGCGGTTCGCCCGGCAGTGCATCGAGTCCTTTCCCCACGCGGTTTGCCTCGCTCGTGGAGAGGACCTGCGCGCTCCAGCGCATCCGGGCGATGATCGCGAGTCGGATGAGGCTGGGGTCGCCGATGCGATGAGCAAGCGCCTCGGCCCGGGCGAGTACCGGTGCGAGGTCGCGACAATCCGAGAGCTGCTGGCGCCCCTGGATGCACGTCCTCTCGAGCAACCCGAGCTGGCCGAAGAACACGTCGGGCCAGAGTTGTCTCTGCTCCAGGACTGCGAGGGGCTCGGTGAACTCCGTTTTCGGAACCTCCTCGTCGGCGTAGACGCGCATGATCGCGAGATACATCCTCGCGTGCGGCTCGCCAGGAACGCGTCTGAGGATCTGCTGGAGGATCCGCCGGACCTCGGAGGGCCGGTCGGGCAGCCCAGGCGTCCCAAGACAGAGGTAGGCGACGAACGTGTCCGGTGCCTTCCGGAGATTGGCCAGGCACGCATCGAGACCGGGTGAAGCTGCAGGACTCGCGCTCGCGAGGAGCAGCCCCACGGCGAGCGGAAGACGACCACGCTGGAACGGTTTCACCGGATTCCCCCCCGAGCTGGAACAGGTGACCGCGACTGCCCGGAAGCCTACCCCAGGACCCTCCCGAGCCGCACGTCCTCCGGGTACGGGATGGGGTCCGGCTGTCGCCCGCCGCGGATCTCCTCCTGCCTCGAGACCCACCAGGCCGGGTCCAGAAGCTGGCCGTGCATCTCGACGAACAGCTCGCGCAGTCGCCCGGGCGGGAACAGGAAGCGCACGAACTCCTCGGGGAACACGTCTCGCGGTCCCACGTGAAACCAGGGCTCGGCCGCGGCCTCCTCGGCGTCGTCCCGGGCGGTCGGCATGCGACGGAAGTGCACCTCCGTCAGGAGCGAGATCTCGTCGTAGTCGTAGAACACCACCCGCCCGCGCCCGGTGATGCCGAAGTTCTTCAGCAGGATGTCCCCGGGGAAGATGTTCGCCTCCGCCAGGTCGCCGATCGCCCGCCCGAACTCCCGCACTGCGTGGCTCTGCTGCGCCAGGTCCGCCCGCTCCAGCCACAGGTCCAGGGGCGTCATCCGGCGCTCGACGTAGAGGTGCTTCAGGACCAGGCGGTCCCCCTCGCGGTGCACGCTCCCGGCGCAGGAGCGCTCCAGCTCCGCGAGCACCGACGGATGCATGCGCCCCGCGGGGAAAAGCACGTCCGAGTACTCCATCGCGTCGGGGAGCCGGCCGACGCGGTCGTGGTACTTCACGAGGAGGTACTTCGCCCGGACCTCGTCGCGGGTGATGCTCTTCGGCGGGGGGAACTCGTCCCGGATGACCTTGAACACCCAGGGGAAGGAGGGGAGGGTGAACACGAGCATCACCAGGCCCCGCGCGCCCGGCGCCAGGACGAACTCGTCGGTGGAGTGCCTCAGGCTCGCGTGCAGGTCCCGGTAGAAGAGCGTCTTGCCCTGCTTCTGCAGGCCGACCGAGGTGTAGAGCTCGGCCTTCGACTTCCCCGGCATCAGCTGGTTGAGGAAGGCGACGTACTCGGAGGGTACGTCCATGTCGACGATGAAGTAGGCGCGCGAGAGGCTGAACAGCGCCGCCAGGTGCTCGGGCTTGAGGAGCAACGCGTCCACGTACAGCCCGCGGCCCGAGGTCGAGTGCCGCAGACAGGCAACGAACGGCGTCTGCTGGTTTCCGTTCAGCAGGCGCCCGACGACGTAGGCGCCCATGTCGCGGAAGAAGAGAGAGGACAGCACCTGGACCTGGAAGTTGAGCTGCCGCGGGCGAAGACCCGGGAGATGCTCCCGGAGGGCGATGAGGACCTTGCGCAGGTCACGGCGCAGGTCCTCGAACGGCAGAGAGAGGCCGAGGCTCCCGGCGATGGATCGGAAGGTCGAGAGGAGGTTCTCCTGGCTCGGGTACCAGGACTTCCAGGTCACCTCGTCCGTCTCGATGAACTCGGTGGCCACCGCCTGACGCCAGAAGATGTACTCGTTCCGGTAGTAGGTGCGGTCGAGCACGCGGCAGGCGACGGAGTTGTAGAAGGTCTCGGCGCACTCCGGGCGCTTGTGGTCGTAGAGCAGCCCGATGAGGGCCTGCTTCACCTGGGGCCAGAGCGTCTCGTCGGTCCGGGCGTCGGGGTACAGCGAGAGCACCGAGGCGACCGTCTCCCAGACTCGCTCGTCGTAGGTGCCGATGCCGAGCCGGTTGAGGGCATGGGCCTCGGTCCGGTCCGCCCGCTCGAAGGCCTCCTTGGCGGCGGCGCTGAGTGCTCGGAACTGGTCGTATCGCTTCTCGAAACCGTCGAGGATCGTCCGGGCGATCGCCTGGGAGGTGCTCATGACGGAAGTCTCCTCGGCATTCTGGCAGGGTTTCGCCTAGCGTGAACCCATGACCGCTCGCTCGATCCTCCTCCTCCTGACGGTCGCGCTCGTTCCGGCCGTCCTCGCTGCCGAACCCGATGCCGGCGCCGCCCGCGGCCCGTCCATCTCTGCCAGCCTCAAGGACCGCCAGGGCCGCGTCGTGGGGACGCTGGCCATCGCCGAGACGCCACACGGCCTCCTGGTGCGCGGGACCATCGACGGTCTGCCCGCGGGCCCGCACGCCCTCCACTTCCACGAGGTGGGCAAGTGCGAGCCGCCCTTCACCAGCGCCGGCGGGCACTTCAATCCCGGACAGAAGTCGCACGGCGTGCTGACCCAGAACGGCCCCCACGCCGGCGACCTCCCGAACCTCGTGGTCCCGGCGAGCGGCAAGCTGGACTTCGAGCTCTTCGCCCCCGGTCTGACCTTGAGCACCGGCCCGACCGCGGTGCTCGACGCGGATGGGAGCGCGGTCGTCATTCACGCGAAGGCCGACGATCACCAGAGCCAGCCGGCAGGGGACTCCGGGGACCGCATCGCCTGCGCCGTCGTCGCCCGCTGACCCCGGCGTCGCCCTCCCGATGCGCTTCATCGATCGCGAGGAGGTCGCGCGCCGGCTGACGTACCCGGCCGCCATCCGCATCGTCCGGGAGGCGATGACCGCCCTCTCCCGCGGCGAGACCAAGCAGCTCCTCCGGTCGATCCTCACGCTCTCCGAAGGTCGGCTCTACGGCGCCATGACCGGCGCGCTCGGGGCCCACGGGCCCTTCGGGTCGAAGGTGCTCAGCGCCTTCCAGGGGAACGCCGCCCGGGGTCGCCAGTCGCACCAGGGGCTGATCCTCCTCTTCGATCCGGAGACGGGCGCCCCGGTCTGCGCGATCCACGCTGGAGAGATCACCGCCATCCGCACCGCGGCG
>DASXGF010000360.1:0-4660 GCA_036489275.1 Myxococcaceae bacterium
GGCCGGAAGCCACGAGGCGAGCACCGCGCAGAGCAGAAGCCCGAACACCGTGACGAGGTAGACCACCGGGTCGAGCGGCCGCACCGTCTCCACCACGCTCCGCAGCAGCCGCGTCGTCGCGACGGCTCCCAGCAACCCGACGGCCAGCCCGACTCCAGCCCAGGCCACGCCCTGCCCGACGACCTGCCGCAAGACCAGGCCCGGCGGAGCGCCAAGCGCCATCCGGATTCCGATCTCGTGCGTCCGCTGCGCCACGCTGTACGAGAGCACCGCGTAGAGCCCGAGCACCGCAAGCACCAGCGCAAGCAGGGCAAAGAGCACGAGCTGCAGCGTCGCGAATCGCTGCGCATCGACGGAAGTTCCGAGCAGCTGGTCCGCCGTCCGCATCTCGTACACCGGCAGCTCCGGGTCGATCCGGCTGACGGTGCGCACGATCTCCGGCCGAAGCTGCTCGGGCGCGACCCGGCTCCGCACGGCGACGTTCACCGAGCGAAGGCTCCGTGCATAGTCCTCCTCGGGCTGCTGCTCCGTCGCGATGTAGAACTGGTGACGGGCGGGCTCCTTGCCCACCACGCCGTAGGCGGCGACATGGCGTACCACGCCGACGATTTCACGATCCTGTTTTCCATTATTGGAGAGCAGATGTCGCCCCACGGCGCCGCCGGGGTAGAAGTCCCGGGCCAGCCGCTCGTCGATGACGGTGACCGCCTGCTTGTCACGAGTGTCGCCCGCCTCGAACCAGCGCCCGGTGATCAGATGCAGCCCCAGTGTGCGGGCATAGCCAGGCGAGACGATCCCGAAGGCCGCGAACTGGATCTGCTCCGGCGGTAGCTGAGGTTGGGTGTCGCTCCGGAAGCTGGTCTCCCAGGGACCGTCGAGGGGAAGCAGCGTGGAGTAGCTCGCATCCTGCACCCCGGGTAGCGCGCGGAGCTCACCGACCAGGCGCTCGTAGAAGTCGCGCAGGTCCTGAGCCGTGCGCTGCCGCGCCTCGGGGACCGACAGCCGAAAGCTGACCACGCCGGTCCCGTCGAAGCCCGTGTCGAGACGCAACAGTCCGGCGAGGGCTCTCGAGGTGAGTCCCGCCGCGACCACCAGCACGAGCGCGAGCGCAACCTCCGCCACCACCAGCAGCACCCTGAGTCGATGGTGCCCGCCGGACATCCGTGCGTCTCCCTGGCGCATCGCCTCGCTGAGTTGAGTCCGCGATCCGAGGAGGGCCGGGAGCAGCCCGAAGAGCACCGCGCAGACGATCGAGGCGCCGAGGGCGAAGAGAAGCACCCGTGTGTTCAGGCCCAGCGCCACGTATTCGGGAAGCGACGCTGGCCGGTTCGCCTCGAGCGCCCGCATCGCTCCGGCGGCCAGGAGCACCCCCAGTGCCCCGCCAAGGAGTGCGAGCACGAGGCTCTCGACGAGCAGCTGCCGGATCAACCTCGAGCGCCCCGCCCCCAGCGCCCCTCGGATGGCGAGCTCGCGCATCCGTCCGGTCCCGCGCGCCAGAAGAAGGCTTCCCACGTTCGCTGCGGCGATGAGCAGCACCAGCACGACCGCGCCCATCAGGAGCCACAGCGAGCCCCGCACGTCCTCGGTGAGGGCCTGCTGCATTCCCTGGGGCCTCGGGAGCACGGCCTTGTTGCTCCCCGGGTACTCGTCCTGCAGCGCGCGACCCACGCTTTCGAGGTCCAGCCGTCCCTCGCCGTAGCTCACGCCGCGCTTCAGCCGGGCGATTCCGGTCAGACCGGGATGATTCCCCCGCTCGGCAGTTCGGCCGAGCATCCGCTGCCCGACCGGCACCCAGAGCTCTGGCCTTCTTTCGACGCGGAAGCCAACCGGCATCACGCCGACGACCGTGGACGAGACGCCGTCCACCTGGAGCGAGCGCCCCAGGGCCGCACCCGGGTGCCCGTAGAGCGTCCGCGCCAGGGCCTCGGACAGGACGACCACCGGGGCACCCCCGACACGGTCCTCCTCCTCCTCGAAGGCGCGGCCAGTGAGAGGCGGAATCCCGAGTGCCTTGAAGTAGCTCGACGACGCTTCGACGACCTGGGCCCGACGGGGAGCTCCCATCCCGGTGAGGTTCACTTCACCGCCGCGGAACACCCCCATCTCGTCGAACGAGCGCGTCCGGGCCCGCCAGTCGAGGTAGTCGGGATAGCTCACCGACATCTCGGCGAACGATGGCGCCGTCTCGCCGATGAGCACCAGCCGCTCGGGTGCCGGGTACGGCAGCGGCTGCAGCAGGGCCGCATCGAGCACGCTGAAGAGCGCGGAGTTCGCTCCGATGGCCAGCGCCAGGGTCGCCAGCACCGAGGCCGTCCAGCCAGGGCGTCGGCGCAGGAGACGGAGAGCGATGCGGGCGTCCGCGAACCAGCCGGTCATGCGCAACCAGGAGGCCAGAAGCGTGCCATCGACGACACCCGTAGAGCTGGGCGCCTCCGGGAGTGCCCCGATCTTGCGCGTCTCGGGAGTGGGATCTCGGGCCCGCCTCTGGGACGGACCTCAGCTGGGGGGCTTGCCCCGGGCCGCGGCCTCCACCGCCGCACGATTCTCCTGGATGTACTGCTCGACAGCTCCGTCCTCGAGCTCCAGGTCCCGCAGCACGCCCGGGTAGATGCCCTTGAACGCCGGGGACTGCTCGTCCCCGCGCAGACGGAAGCTCATCTTCAACACCGCGGCCGAGAACAGTCGGTCCTTCAGCGCCTTCGGCTTCCCCACGGCCGGCCCCTCCTCGCTCAGTCGTCGTCCGGCAGGTCGTCCACCGGAAGGCGCTGCCGCGGCATCGGCACCACCTTCTCCGGCGTCAGCACCACGCGTCGCAGCCGGCCCTCGCCCTCGGCATGCGCGCTCACCCCGTCGACCCCGTCGGCGGCACGGAGCAGCCGGCCACGCTCGGTGGCCCCGAGCGCGATGACCGCGTAGATGCGGCCCGAGCTCGCCGAGCGCTCGGCCAGACCCCGCGCTGCCCCGTCGAGCGCCGGATCATCCTCGCCGGCCAGCGACCGCTCGTCGGTCTCCGGAGCACGGGCGGGAGCTGCTGGCCGCGCGGCGACCGGAGCACGCGCCGCGGGGGGCGCAGCACCACTGCCGTTGGTCATCGTCGGCGCGGGCGTCGGTTGCGGTCGCGACGGCTTCTGCCCCCGAGGCTCGGGATGACCTCCGACCCCCACCGCGACCCAACGGCGATCCTGCCCCGGCTTGTTGACCAGCTTGTTCACCAGGTACTGCAGCGCATCGCCGAGCGGCGAGCGGCGCCCCGGCACGACGCCGGCGAGCTCCACGCCCGGCGTCACCGCGATGCTGATGCTCCCGTCGGGGAGCTCCCGCGTCTCCAGCGTCGCCGGGACGTCCATCGCCCGCAGCAGCTGCTCCAGCAGGGACACCGCCTGCGTCCGTCGCTCGTCCGCGGACTGAACCGCCACCGCCACCTGTGAATCGGTCACTTGCGCTTCTCCAGCGCGGCCTTCAGCGCCGGGGTCGGAGCGCTTCCGACGATACGACGCAGCACCGCCTGCTGCACCACCGTGAGGATGTTGTTCGTGAAGATGTAGAGGAGCAGACCCGCCGGGTAATTCAGCATGATCACGGTGAAGAAGATCGGCATGAACCACACCATCATCCGCTGCTGAGCAGCGTCGAGCGCCGGCGGCTGAAGCTTGCTGGTGATGATCTGCGAGACGCCCAGCAGGACCGGCAGGATGAAGGTCGGGTCCTTGATGGTCAGGTCGGTGAGGAACCGTGAGGTGAACGGCTCTCCGTACAGCTCGTAGCTGTTCCGCAGCGTCGTGAAGAGGGCGGCCCACACCGGCAGCTGGACCAGGATCATCAGGCACGACCCGAAGGGGTTCACGCCCGCCTCCTGGTAGGCCTTCATCATCTCCATCTGCTGCCGTTCCTTGTCCTCGGGGAACTTCCGCTTCACCTCCTCGATCCTCGGCTGGAGCTTCTTCATCGCCTCCTGCCCCACCATCGCCCGGTGGGTCAGCGGGATGAGCAGCACCTTCACCAGCACGGTGAGGAGGATGATCGCGATGCCCCAGTTGCCGACGATGCCGTGGAACCACTTCAGGACCACCAGCATCGGCTTGCAGAGGGCGGCCCAGATTCCGTAGTCCACCGCTCGCTCGAGGCGGACCGGTGCGTTCACGCCGTCCGCCGACTTGTTCGACGGCAGCTCGGGCACGTCGGCCAGCATCCTCGTGTCCTTCGGCCCGAGGAACGCGCCAAAGGCCCGGGTCAGCGACTGGCCCGGCGCGACCTGGATCGGGAAACGCGCGGTCGCGATGCGCTCGGTCGGTCCGGCGGTCAGCACGCACCGGCCTTCCACCGCCTGCCCCACCGGGAACACCGCGGAGAGGAAGTACTGCTGGTTGATGCCCGTCCAGCGGATGGGACCCAAGTGCTCCTTGCTCTCGAGCTTGTCCTTCACCGTCTCGTGCTCGTAGGAGTCCTTCACGAAACACGAGGCGTCGGAGAGGTTGCCCACGCCTCCGAAGAAGCTCGGCTTCTCCTCGTGCGCCGGGTCGATCGCCCGTCCGTACGGGAGCACCAGCTCACCCGAGAGTGGGCGGTTGGTGAGGTTCCGGATCGTCACCCGGGTCGAAAGCTCGTAGCCGTCGTCGACCCACGAGATCTCCTTCGTCACCTCCCAGCTCTCGGTCCGTCC
>DASXGF010000381.1:0-4069 GCA_036489275.1 Myxococcaceae bacterium
GTGGTCTACGGCACGGCGATCGGGAGCGCGCTCAAGTGGTTTCCCGATCACCGCGGCCTGGCTGCGGGCCTGACCGCTGCAGGATTCGGCGCCGGCTCTGCGTTCACGGTCGTGCCGATCGCGAACCTCATCAAGAGTGCCGGGTTTCAGACCGCCTTCATCCAGTGGGGAATCATCCAGGGCGCCGTCGTCGTGATCGCCGCGGTCTTCCTCCACGCGCCGCCGGAGGGCTGGCTGCCGGGCCACTGGAAGGCCGTGGACGCGAAGCACGACGTGAAGCAGCGTCAGACCGGGACCGAGTTCACCTCGTTCCAGATGGCGGCCACGCCGCAGTTCTGGCTGATGTACCTGATGATGACGCTGGTCGCGACCGGCGGTCTGATGGCGGTCGCCCAGCTCAACCCGATGGCCATCGACTTCGGGGTCGCCCAGGTGCCGGTGAGGTTCCTCTTCATCACCCTGCCGGCCATCCAGTTTGCGCTGTCGGCGGATCGGCTGGTGAACGGCCTCTGCCGCCCGTTCTGGGGATGGGTCTCGGATCACATCGGCCGCGAGAGGACCATGACGGTCGCCTTCGGCCTCGAGGCGATCGCGATCTTCGCCCTCATCAACCTTGCGTCCAACCCGCTCGCCTTCGTGGTCTTCAGCGCGTTCACCTTCTTCGGCTGGGGAGAGATCTTCTCGCTCTTCCCCGCGCTGACCGGCGACTTCTTTGGCAGGAAGCACGCCACCGCGAACTATGGCTTCCTCTACACCGCCAAGGGAACCGCCTCGGTGCTGGTCCCGATCGGTTCCGCGCTGGCTGCCGGCAAGGCCTTCGACTTCCGCGCCAACTTGTTACTCCTGCTCGGCGGCGCGCTGGCGGTGTTCGCCCACTTCGTCGGCCCGGTCGTGCTCCGCCTCTCCATCTCACGAAAGCTGCACGACACGCTCTTCTACATCGGGCTTGCCCTCGTGACGTATGGGATCTTCCTGACCGTGGTGCCCACGGCGTGGACACCGTTCGCTGCCCGGTTCACGCTGCCGAAGATCGGCTGGGTGGGCGTCTTCACCGTTGCCATCGTCTTCGACGCGGTGGCGGCCGTCCTCGCCTGGTTCGTGTTGCGCAGGATGAAGATGCCCTCGCACGTGCCTCACCTGAGCTACGCTCCGCAACCCAAGGTGGCCGTCGCGGCGACCGCGGATCGCTGAGTCGGCGAGCGAGCGAGGAGCTTATCCCCGACGCGCTCGGCATCAGTCGTGTTTAGACTCGGGGGGCATGCCCCACCCGTCGATCTTCGCACTCCTCGAGGCAGGTCCGGCCGATGCGCCCGCCATCCGCGCACCGGACGGAGTGAAATCGCTCACCTTCCGCGACCTCGTCGCTCTGGCGCGCCGTACGGTGGAGACGTTGAACTCGATCGGCATCGGCCGTGGAGACCGGGTGGCGATCGTGCTCCACAACGGGCCGGAGATGGCGACCTCGTTTCTCTCCGTCGCCGCGGGTGCCGCCACCGCGCCGCTGAATCCCGGGTACCGGGCGGAGGATCTCGAGTTCTACCTCGGTGACCTCAAGGCGAAGGCGCTGGTCCTGGAGGCCGGCATCGCTTCGCCGGCCCGAGCCACGGCGAAGAAGCTGTCCATCCCCGTGCTCGAGCTGACCGCCGACCGCGCCCGGGGCGCAGGGTGGTTCACTCTCTCGGGCGACGCGAGGGGAGCTCCCAGCCGAGGGGGGATGGGTGACAAGGACGATCCGGCGCTGTTCCTCCACACCTCGGGCACGACCTCGCGGCCGAAGCTCGTCCCGCTGCTCCAGCGAAATCTCCTCGCCAGCGCAGAGAACATCGGCCGGACCCTCGCCCTGACCCGGGACGACGTGTGCCTGAACATCATGCCCCTGTTCCACATCCACGGGCTCATCGCGGCGACGCTCTCCTCGCTGGCCGCCGGCGCCTCGGTCTCGTGCACCACGGGCTTCAATGCCCTCCGGTTCTTCCACTGGCTCGATGAGGTACGGCCCACCTGGTACACGGCGGTGCCCACCATGCACCAGGCGATCCTCGCCAGGGCCAAACGGCACCACGAGGAGATCGGCCGGAGCCGGCTGCGGCTCATCCGCTCCTCCTCGGCGTCGCTGCCCGCGCTGGTGATGGTGGAGATGGAGAAGACCTTCGGCGTCCCGGTGATCGAGGCCTACGGGATGACCGAGGCCTCGCACCAGATGGCCTCGAATCCCCTCCCCCCGCTGGCACGCAAGCCCGGCGCGGTGGGGCTGGCTGCGGGACCGCAGGTGGCGATCCTCGACGAGGAATGGAAGGTGCTGCCGCAGGGGGAGGTGGGCGAGGTCGCCATCCGGGGGCCCAACCTCACCCCCGGCTACGAGGCGAATCCCGAGGCCAACGCGAAGTCCTTCCGGGACGGCTGGTTCCGGACCGGCGACCAGGGGGTCCTCGACGAGGAGGGCTACCTCCGTCTCACCGGTCGGCTGAAGGAGCAGATCAACCGCGGCGGCGAGAAGTTCTCCCCGCTGGAGGTGGACGAGGTGCTCTCGTCACATCCTGCGGTGGCTCAGGCCCTCACCTTTGCCATGCCACACGACAAGCTCGGCGAGGAGGTGGCGGCGGCGGTGGTGCTCCGCGATGGGGCGACCGCGACCGAGCGTGAGCTGCACGATTTCTGCGCGAAGAAGCTGCCGCACTTCAAGGTGCCGCGGAAGGTGGTGCTCGTGAAGGAGATCCCGAAGGGCGCCACCGGCAAGCTCCAGCGCATCGGACTGGCAGAGAAGCTGGGGCTCGGCTCGTGACATGAAGATCTGCGTCGTCGGTGCCGGGGCAATCGGCGGGCTGGTTGCGGCGAAGCTGGCCGCCATCGGTCAGGACGTCAGCGTCGTCGTCCGGGGTCCTCACCTCGCAGCGATCCGGGAGAAGGGGCTGATCCTCCTGGAGGGCGGAGCCGAGCGAAGCTACCGGGTCAGCGCCACCGACAAGATGTCGGAGCTCGGCATCCAGGACCTGGTCGTCATCGGGCTGAAGGCACACCAGGTCGCGGGCGTGGCGGCGGACATCAAGAGCCTCTGCGGACCGACGACGATCGTGGTGACGGCGCAGAACGGGATCCCCTGGTGGTACTTCTTCAAGAGTGGCGGGCCCCACGAGGGCACCGTCCTCGAGTCCGTCGACCCCGGCGGCGTGATCGCGAAGAACATCGACGTGGACCGGGTGCTCGGATCGATCATCTATCCGGCGGCAGACATCGTCTCGCCGGGGGTCATCCGTCTCATCGAGGGCGACCGGATCTCGCTCGGGGAGATCGACGGTTCGGACACCGAGCGGCTCCGGAGCACGGTGAAGCTGCTCCGCGATGCGGGCTTCAAGGTGCGCGTATCGAGCGACCTCCGCTCCGAGCTGTGGGTGAAGCTCTGGGGCAACTGCACCTTCAATCCAATCAGCGCGCTGACGCATGCGACGCTGGTGGACCTCATCCAGTTCCCGCCGACGCGCGCGCTGGCCGAGCGGATGATGCGCGAGGCACAGGAGATCGGCGAGAAGCTCGGCGTTCGCTTCCCGGTGACGCTGGAGAAGCGCATCGCCGGAGCCGAGGCCGTCGGCAAGCACAAGACCTCGATGCTCCAGGACGTGGAGATGGGCCGTCCGCTCGAGCTGGATGCGCTGGTGGGCTCGGTGCTCGAGCTGGGGCGCATCACCGGGGTGCCGACGCCGAATCTGACCGCGGTGCACGCCTGCGTGGCGCTGCTGGCGAAGACGCTCGCCGAGGCGAAGGGGCGGCTCCGGATCGAGCCGGGGCGCTAGCTCCGAGTCCCCGTCCCGGCTCACGACGCCCGCCGCTGACCTTCAGTCGTGCGCGATTCCGGGGAGGAAGCTCCACCGGAAAGCGAGAACCTGCATGGCGGCGACGGCGACGATCGTGCCGAACGCGCCGAGGCTTCTCGCTCGCGAGGCGGGGACGAGGCTGGCCTGTCGGATGCCCAGGAGCGCTGCGGCCGCGACCACGACGGTGAGGGAGATCTCGATCGGCGAGAAGGTCCCGGTGATCCATCCCACCAGGCCGAGCAGGTGGAGCCAGAGCACGA
>DASXGF010000392.1:0-2491 GCA_036489275.1 Myxococcaceae bacterium
GGCCGGAACTCCTGGAAGAGGGTCGCGAAGTCCAGCGCCCCGAGCCGAATCGCCCGGACGTGGACGGTCTTCACCTCGTAACCGGCACTCGACAGCACGTCCTCGAGCGCCGCCAGCACGTCGTCGTTTCCGTTCGCGACCAGGACGCGTGGACGAGACTTCATCCCCGAAGATGCGTCGCGACTGCGCAGCAGGGAACTCCCGCTTCTCGTGACGCGGTGCTCACCCGCGACGCATGCCTGACTTCCGGTCGGCCGGGCGACACGCCGCCCACGCTCGATCAGACGGCGTGAAACGAGTCGCGGAGCGCTCTACCGAGGCCCGCTGGTCCGCTGCGCAGGAGGCTGGATCTCCTGCACCAGCCGGTCCGCGCCGTAGATCACCCGGAGGGCCTCGCTGAGCCCGCGGCTGTCCACCGCCACCGTCCGGTTGTTCCGGATGTCGAACCCGTAGTCGCCGCCCAGCGAGGGCAGGTTCCCGTCGAACACCAGGCCGACGATCTGCGCGTTGCGGTTGATCAGAGGCGACCCCGAGTTGCCCCCGATGATGTCGTTGGTCGTCACCAGATTCAGCGGCGTGGTGAGCGTCAGCCGGTCCTTCGCCTTCGTCCACGACGCCGGCAGGTCGAACGGAGCCTCGCCGGTGGCCCGCTTGAACGCCCCCGCGAACTCGGTGAACGGCGGCACCTGGACTCCGTCCTCGCGCGTCCACCCGCGCACCGAGCCGTAGGACAGCCGCGCGGTGAACGTCGCGTCGGGATATGCGCTGGTCCCCTCGAGGTGGAAGCGCGCCTTGGCGATGAGCTCGGAATTCTTCCGGACCACCGACTCCACCTGGTCCTCGAAGTTCTTCCGCGCGAGGCGCATGTCCGCGTCCAGCCCGCGCACGAAGACGATCATCGGGTCGTCCGAGGCGGCGATGCCCGCCGGCCCGCCGTTCCACAGCGCGCGCCGCAGCGCCACGTCGTACAGCTTCGTGCCCTGCACCAGGCGCGTGGCCACCTGCCGGGGAGAATCCTTCCCCAGCACCTTCTTCACGTACGGATTGTCGGCGCCGAGCTCCTCGCGCATCTTGGTCAGCCCGAGCGTGAGCTGCTCGACCTCGAACTCGGGGTAGATGGGCGCCTTGGTGAAGGTGACCAGCTCGGTCGCCGGTAGCCGCGCGTCGGTGAACTCGCGGAAGCGATCGACGTCTGGCTTCTGGCGCTCGGCCACGCCCCAGACCAGGTTGCGCGCGATGCCGAAGAGCTCGGAGAAGTACTTGTTCTCGGAGCGGATCCACGTCGTCTCGCGCTCCAGCTTCTCCTCGGCCAGCGTCGCCTTGGCGATGGCGTCCCACGCCCCGCCGACCTCCTTCTGCAGCGCGGGGATCTTCGCCACGCGTGCCCGGAGCGCCTGCTCCTCCTTCACCTTGCCGGCGAAGAAGAGGGGATCGGCCAGCGCGTCACGCCGGCCGAACCAGCCCTTGTAGGAGTTCTCGACCCCGAACAGCGTGTCCCGGCTGATCCGGCGCGCCTCGGCGTTCCGCTGGGCGAACTGCTCCACCCAGCCGCGCTCCTGCGCCAGCCGCTCGAGCTTCAGGGGAATCATCACGTCCCGCTGCGAGGCGAGCTGCGCCACCGTCAAGAGCCGGCTGGTGTGCCCCGGATTCCCGGAGACGAAGGTCAGCTCGCCGTCCTGCGCGCCTGCCTCGCTCCACTTGAAGTACTCGGGCGTCTGCAGCGGCTTCCCGTCGTCGTAGACGCGAAGGAAGCTCACGTCGAGGTCGTAGCGAGGAAAGTTGAAGTTGTCCGGATCCCCACCGAAGAAGGCGATCGCCTCCTCGGGGGCGAAGACCAGCCGCACGTCCTTCTTCCAGCGCTTGTACGTGTACAGCTGGTACTGGCCGCCGTGGTACAGCGTCACGACCTCGCAGCGGAGCTGCTCCGAGGTCTGGCAGGCCTTCTCGATGCGCGCGAACTCGGCCTTCTGCGCCCGGAGGAACTCCTTGTCCGAGAGCCCGCGGGTCGCGCCCTGCACCCGGGCGGTCACGTCCTCCATCCCGATGAGCTGGTTGATCTCCATCCGCGGGCAGGTCCGCTCCTCGGCCTGCGTCTTCGCGTAGAAGCCGTTCGCGTTCAGGTCCTGCTGGGGCGTCGACAGATCCCGGATGCACCGGCGGGCGCAGTGGTGATTGGTCATCACCAGGCCGTCGGGGGAGACGAAGCTCCCGGAGCAGCCGAGCGCCAGCCGCACGCTCGACAGCCGCACGTGGTCGAGCCAGGCCTTGTCCGGTGAGAAGCCGAACTTCTTCTGCACGCTGGCGCTGGGGAAGTTGTCGAAGGTCCACATGCCTTCCTCGGCACGGACGGCCGGGGCGGCAAAAAGGACGACCAGGAGGGCTGGAGCGAGGAGTCGTTTCATCGGGGAGAGGGGGTCGTCCCGTAGGTGGGACAGATGCACATGTCAACCGGATCTGGCTCGTCGCGCAGGTCCGGCAACACCCGGGCGCA
>DASXGF010000439.1:0-4282 GCA_036489275.1 Myxococcaceae bacterium
CGGCCCACGGAATCGTCCGCGCGCTGAACATCGCGTTCTCGAAGATACCCGAAGCACGCATCCTGGCCTTCGAGCCTCCGGCCATCCCCGGAATCGGTACCGCGGGCGGCGCGAACATGATGCTCCAGGACCGGAGCGGAAAGTCCGTGGAGTTCCTGGCCCAGAACACGGGGAAGTTCCTCGCCGCGGCGCGGAAGCGGCCCGAGTTCGTGGCCGTCACCGCCAACTTCTCTCCGGCGGTTCCACAGATCTTCGTCGAGGTGGACAAGGACAAGGTGCTGAAGCAGGGCGTTGAGCTCGGAGACGTCTACGGGGCGATGCAAGCCTTCCTGGGGGGCAGCTACATCAACGACTTCAGTCGCTTCGGACGACAGTGGAAGGTGTTCCTCCAGGCCGAGGGGGAGGCCCGGACTCGACCCGAGGACCTCAACGACTTCTACGTCCGCAACAAGGCCGGTGGACTGGTGCCGCTCTCCACTGTGGCGACCATCAAGAACGTCAGCGGTCCGGAATACACGACCCGGTTCAACCTCTTCCGCTCGGCCGAGCTGATTGGCTCGGTGGCCCCCGGCTACAGCTCCGGGCAGGCGCTGAAGGCCTTCGAGGAGGTCTTCGCCCAGACGCAGCCCCCCGAGATGGGGTACGGCTGGGTCAACCTCTCCTTCCAGGAGAAGCGGGCGCAGGGAGGAACGGCGATCGTCTTCGGGCTGGCCCTGGTGTTCGTCTTCCTCATCCTGTCCGCCCTGTACGAGAGCTGGTCGCTGCCTTTCAGCGTGCTCCTCAGCACACCCATCGCGGTCATGGGCGCGTTCCTGGGACTGCTGGCCCGACGGTTCGACTTCGACGTCTACGGGCAGATCGGTCTGGTGATGCTGATCGGCCTCGCGGCCAAGAACGCCATCCTGATCGTCGAGTTCGCGAAGCTGCAGCATGAGCAGTACGGCAAGCCGCTGGTCGAGGCCGCGCTGGAGGGCGCCCGGCTGAGGCTCCGGCCCATCCTCATGACCTCGTTCGCCTTCATCCTTGGATGCGTGCCGCTGTGGATCGCGGCGGGCGCCGGAGCGGCCTCGCGGCGCGTGCTGGGGACGGTCGTCATCGCCGGCATGCTGCTCGTGACGGCGCTGGGGGTCTTCATCGTCCCGGTGCTGTTCGTGGTGGTGGAGAAGCTGTCGAAGGGGAAGGGCGGCGAGAAGGCGGCCCCCACGGTGGCCCACGCAGCGGGAGGAAGCGCGGTCGCCGAGGGCAAGTCGTGAAGAGAGCGCTCGCGGTCCTCACCGTCACCGCTCTCTGCACCAGCTGCCTGATGGGGCCGGACTACCAGCGTCCGGTGGTTCCCACCCCCGCGGCGTACCGGGACGCCCCGCCCGGGCAAGACGCCACGACCATCGCCGAGCTTCCGTGGTGGTCGGTGTTCAAGGATCCGGAGCTGCTGAACCTCATCGGGGAAGCGGTCCAGAACAACCGCGACCTCCGAGTGGCCATCGCCCGGGTGGAGGAGGCGCGGGCGCTGGCGCGGATCCAGAAGGCGCAGATCCTGCCCGCGATCGGCGCCAACGCCGCCGCCAGCTACGGGCGGGGCAACATCTCGCTTCCAACCGAGGAGCCGAAGTCAGGCGCGATCTACTCGGTCGATGCCCAGGTCTCGTGGGAGATCGACGTCTGGGGGCGCATCCGCCGGGGCACCGAGGCGGCCGTCGCCCAGTACCTGGCCACCGAGCAGGGCCGCCGCGCGGCCACGGTGACCCTGGTGGCCGACGTGGCCTCGGCCTACGTGCAGCTCCGGCAGCTGGACGCGCAGCTCGACGTCGCCCAGCGCACGGTGAAGAACTACCAGCGCACCCTCCAGCTCTACGTGGACCGGTTGTCGGGAGGAGCAGGCAACAAGCTGCCGGTCACCACCGGACGGGCGCAGCTCAACGACGCGCAGGCGGTGGCGCTGGACACCGAGCGGCTGATCGTCCGCCAGGAGAATCTGCTCTCGCTGCTCCTGGGGCGAGTGCCCGGACCGGTGGACCGGTCGAAGATCGCCCCCGGGCTGCACACCATCGGTGCCGTCCCGGCGGGCCTTCCGTCCTCGCTCGTCGAGCGCCGGCCGGACGTTCTCTCTGCTGAGCAGCAGCTGGTGGCCGCCAACGCCCGCATCGGCGTGGCAAAGGCGGACTTCTTCCCCCGGTTCAGCCTCACCGCCCTCGCCGGTTTCGCCAGCACCGACCTGACCACGCTCTTCAATCCGTCCAAGTCCTTCGTCTGGGGCGTGGGCGGGAACGTGAGCTGGCTCGCTCCCATCCTCCAGGGGGATGCGCTGCACGGACAGGCCGAGGCAGCCTCCGCCCAGTGGGAACAGGCGAAGAACACGTACGAGTCCACCGTCCTCGGCGCCTTCCGTGAGGTGGCTGACGCACTGGACGACGTGAAGCGACTTGACGGCGTCGTCCAGCAGCGCGAGGAGGAGGTCACCAATCTCACCGAGGCGGTGGGACTGGCCGTGGATCGGTTCTATGGAGGCGTCTCCAGCTATCTCGAGGTGACCACGACCCAGAACCTCCTCTTCCCAGCCGAGCTGAACCTGACCTCGGTCCGGGCGCAGCGGACCGCGGCGTTCATCAACCTGTACCGCGCGCTCGGAGGGGGCTGGGAGCTCCCGCCGCCCCCGACGCCGGCTCCTGTCGAACCCAAGGCGGCCTCGCCGCAGTAGCACTCACGAATGGAGGTTCACCGATGCGTCTGTTGAGCTCAGCCCTGGTTGCCGCCCTGGCGCTCGCCGTGCCGGCGATGGCCCAGGACGCCGCGGCCAAGAAGCCGAAGGCGACCTACAGCAAGAAGGACACGAAGACAGTCAAGGCCAAGGTGAAGTCCATCGACGTGGCGACCCGGCACGTCGTGATCACCACCCCCGACGGGCAGGACCACGAGTTCGTCGTCGGGAAGCAGGCCCGGAACCTGCCCCAGGTGAAGGTGGGCGACGACGTCATCGTCCAGTACCAGGAGGCGCTGGCGGTCGAGGTGAACGAGGCGGATCCGACCAAGCCGCTCCCGCAGCCGACCGAGGCCATCGCCACCGACCGCTCCGAGCCGGGCAAGAAGCCGGAGGGGGTGATTGCCCGCACCGTGACCCTGAATGGGACGGTGGAGGCGATCGACATGGACAAGAAGGTCGCCACCATCAAGGGCTCGGGCGGCAACACCGTCGAGGTGACGATGCAGCACCCCGAGCGCTGGCAGAACGTGAAGGTGGGTGACACCATCACCGCCAAGTACGCCGAGGCGCTGGCCCTCTCGGTCCAGCCCGCCGGCCCGAAGGCGCCGAAGAAGAGCAAGCCCAAGGCGCCCGCGCCGGCGAAGTAGCGGCAACGGAGGGGGCGACCGGCCCGGGGGGGAGAAGTTCGTCCCTCGGGCCGGTCGAAGAGGTCGTCCGGTGGCCGTCGCCTAGTCGCGCCGCGCTGGGAGCCAGACGCGCAGGGTCGTCCCGGGGCCGGCCTGCTCCAGGGCCTTGATGCGCCCGCCGTGCGCCTCGACGATGGACCGGCAGATGGCGAGCCCCATCCCGAGCCCGCTCTGCTTGGTGGTGAAGAAGGGCTCGAACAATCGTGCCCGAGTGGCCGGATCGAGGCCCGGCCCCGCGTCGATCACGTCGAGCCGCACCCGGTCCTCGCGCTCCGCGGCAGTCCGCACTCGCAGGAGGCGGAGCCCCGGGCTGACCGAATCCATCGCGTCGACGGCATTCATCAGCAGATTCACCAGGACCTGCTGGAGCTGCACCGTATCCCCGAGCACCTCGGGGAGCGGGCTGCCGAGCTCCACCTCGAGCGTCACCCTACGCCGGGAGAGCTCGGGGTCGAGGAAGGTCCTGACCGTCTCCACCACGCCGTTCAGGTCCACCGGAAGGTGCTCGGTGGGCTTGCGCTGCAGGAAGGTGCGCACCCGGGCGATGATCGCGCTCGCCCGGTTGGCGTCCTGGACGATGTCCTCGAGCGCAGCGCCGATCTCCGCGAGGTCCGGCTCGCCGCGGGAGAGCAGGGTGCCTGCGGCCCGGGCGTTGCTCACGATGGCGAAGAGGGGCTGGTTGACCTCGTGCGCGATGGACGTCACCACCTCGCCCATCGTGTTCACCCGTGCAGTGTGCGCGAGCTGCCCCATGAGCCGGGCCTGATCGTTCGCGGCGTGCTTCCGGGCCAGGGCGTTGGCAAACACTTCGCCGATCAGCCGGACCGAGCGGACCAGCCGGGGGCTCCAGCGGACCTCGTGGCGAAAGGACGCGAACCCGATGGCTCCAATAGTCTGC
>DASXGF010000492.1:0-31013 GCA_036489275.1 Myxococcaceae bacterium
TCGAGGAGGCGCTGAAGCCGCTCGAGGATGCGCGGGCCATCTGGACGTCGCGGAACGACTCGCTGCTCCGCACCGGGCCCACCGTCGCCCTGGCCGAGGTTCGCGGGGCGCTCGGGCAGTACACGCAGGCGCGGGCGATGCTCGAGGAGGCGCTCGCCGTCCGCCAGGGCAGCCCGAGGACGGCGCTGTTGCCCGAGGGCGACGTGCACCTCGTGCGCGGCCTGCTGGCGATCGATCACGGCGAGACGGCCGAGGCGCACACCGCGCTGGGACAGGCGCTGAGCCTCTCCGGCTGGGACAGCCGTGCGGATCTGACTCGCCGCGTGCTCGCCGACGCGGGTCGAACGCGCCTCGCCGTCGCCGCCGGGCAGGTGAACGAGGCGCTCACCGCGTCGGATCGACTGCTCGAGCTGACGAAGATGCCTCCGCTGGCCCAGGTGCCGCGGGTGCGGGCCGCGGCGCTCGAGGCGCGCGGGGCGGCACTGTGCCGCGCCGGCCGGGCTTCCGAGGGCGAGCCGATGCTGGCGCAGGCTGTGGAGCTGCTCGAGAAGGTGGCGGAGCCGGAGAGCGCTCCGGTGGCGCGGGTGCAGCTGGTGCACGCCGGGTGCCTCCTCGAGCATGGCAAGCGCGCCGAGGCCGCGTCGGTGGTCGAGGACGCACGCCAGGCGATCGCCACAGCCGGGCCCGCAGGCGCGGCGCTCCAGCCCACGCTCCGGGCGCTGCACGAGAAGCTCGGGCTCTCCCACTAGGCCCGGGAGTTGGTCAGCCCGGCTGGCCCGGGGTAAGCCATCGCCCGAGGGCAGATGGCGGAACTGGTAGACGCGCTGGACTTAGGATCCAGTCCCGAAAGGGGTGGGAGTTCGATTCTCCCTCTGCCCACAGGCATTGGCGGGAATGTCCGCGCACTCACGGGGCCAGCGCGCATCGTCCTGCGCGGCGTACGCCTCCACCTCCCAGCGGATTCCGCGGTACGCCGCATCGAGGCTCCGGGTCCTCACGAGTCCTCGCGCCCAGTCCCACAGGTACGTCGCGTAGAACCGCCCGAGCCCGGCGCGGCGCGCCTGCGCCAGGTGCTCGGCCTCGTGGCGGCGGGTGAGCGGATCAACCTCCTCCTGGGCCTCCCGGTACAGAATCCAGAACGGCGCGAGCGTCATCGCCGAGAAGCGCCGCAGGAAGGGAAGCCGGAACGCGGCGTGGCGGTAGATCTCTCGCATCCTGGCCATCTTCCCGCGCCCCGTCGCGCCCGGTCGAAGTCGGATTGACAGGGGGGGACCCGGGCTCTTAAGGCCCTGTGTTCCCCATGAAGGTTCAGGTCGAAGAGCTGTCCCCGATCGAGCGCAAGCTCTCCATCGAGGTCCCACCCGAGCAGGTCCAGGCCGAGCTTGGCCGCGCGTATGCCCAGCTGGGACGCCAGGTGCGCCTGCCTGGGTTCCGGCCAGGCAAGATTCCCCGCCGCATCCTCGAGCAGCGCTTCAAGGGCGAGGTCGAGGACGACGTCACCCGCCGCCTCGTCGAGCGCGCCTACCTCTCGGCCATCTCGGAGCATCACGTGGACGCCGTGGGCGCCCCCCAGCTCACCCCCGTTCGCCTGGACGAGCAGAAGCCGTTCGCCTTCGAGGCCCGGGTCGAGGTCCGCCCCAAGGTCGAGCCGAAGGACTACGCGGGCCTGCCGCTCAAGCGGGTGCAGGCCACCGTGACCGATGCCGAGGTGGACGAGCGCCTCGAGGCGATGCGCCAGCGCGTCGCCCGGCTGGAGCCGGTCGAGGGCCGCACCGCTGCCGAGACCGGTGACTTCGCCATCGTCGACTACACAGGCACGATCGACGGCCAGCCCTTCACCGGGAGCCAGGCCGAGGACGTCACCGTCGAGGTCGCCGCCGGAGACTTCATGAGGGGCAATGTCCCGGAGCTCGCCGGTACCGTCGTGGGGCAGACCCGCGAGCTGGACCATGCGTTCGCCGCCGACGACGCGGAGCCCGAGCGTGCCGGCAAGACCGCGAAGTTCCGCTTCACGCTCAAGGGGCTCAAGCGCCAGCTGGTCCCCGCGCTCGACGACGACTTCGCGAAGGAGGTCGGCGGAGGGGAGACGCTCCCCGAGCTGAAGTCCAAGGTCCGGAGCGACCTCGAGGCCGCCGCGCGCAACCGCTCCGCCCAGGAGGAGCGGGAGCAGCTGGTGAAGGCGCTGGTGGAGCGCAACCCCTTCGACCTTCCCAGGGCCATGATCGAGCGCGGCCTCGACGCGATGCTCGACGGGGCGCTGCGGATGATGGCCCGCCAGGGCCTCGACCCGAGCAAGCTCAACCTGGACTTCGCCTCGCTCCGCGACGAGATGCGGCCCAAGGCGGAGGCCGAGGTGCGCGGGGCGCTCCTCCTCCAGGCGGTCGCGGACAAGGAGGGATTCTCCGTCAACTCGGAGGACCTCGACGCGCGCATTGCCCAGTATGCGACCGAGAGCGGAGCGCCGCTCCACCAGGTCCGCAAGGCCTTCAAGGAGCCCGAGCAGCGTCGGGCCCTGGAGCAGCGGGTCCGTGAGGAAAAGACGGTTGAATTCTTGAAGGCCGCCGCGAAGGATGAAGGCTAGGAGTCCAAACTCAGATGCCTCTCATCCCGTACGTCATCGAGCAGACCCACCGCGGCGAGCGCTCGTACGACATCTACAGCCGCCTCTTGAAAGACCGGATCATCCTCCTCGGGACGGAGATCCACGACGAGCTGGCCAACGTCATCGTGGCCCAGATGCTCTTCCTCGAGTCCGAGGACCCGGACAAGGACATCAACCTCTACGTCAACTCTCCGGGCGGCTCGGTCACCGCGGGCATGGCCATCTACGACACGATGCAGTACGTGCGCCCGGCGGTCTCCACCATCTGCGTGGGTCAGGCGGCGTCGATGGGCGCTGTCCTGCTACTGGCCGGGGCCAAGGGAAAGCGTCAGGCGCTCCCCAACGCCCGCATCATGATCCACCAGCCCATGGGCGGCGCGCAGGGTCAGGCCACCGACATCGAGATCCAGGCCAAGGAGATCCTGCGGATGAAGGGTCGCCTGAACGAGATCATCGCCAAGCACACCGGCCAGCCCCTGGAGCGGGTCGAGAAGGACAGCGACCGCGACTACTTCATGGGCGCACAGGAGGCCCGCGCTTACGGCATCGTGGACGAGGTCGTCTCCGTGAACCGGAAGAGCCTCAAACCCGCGGAAGAGCGGCGCGATCGCTGAGCAACCCCCCGTCTCCGCTGGGCGAATGCACCTGGCGGTCGGCGGCTGTTAGAAACGCGTAGTCGGGACTAGATTCGGCAGTCGAGGGCTTTGATGGCAGGGAAGAACGTGGAGAAGTCCAACCAGACGCTGTGCTGCTCCTTCTGCGGAAAGTCGCAGAAGGAGGTGAAGAAGCTCATCGCTGGGCCCACGGTCTACATCTGCGACGAGTGCATCGGCCTCTGCAACGACATCATCGCCGAGGAGATCGACCGGGAAGAGACCAAGGACACCAAGCTCCGGATTCCCCGACCGAGCGAGATCAAGTCGATCCTCGACGAGTACGTGATCGGGCAGGAGCGGGCGAAGAAGGTCCTCGCGGTCGCGGTCCACAACCATTACAAGCGCATCGAGTCCAAGGTCGCGATGGACGACGTGGAGCTGCAGAAGAGCAACATCCTTCTGCTCGGCCCCACCGGCAGCGGCAAGACGCTGCTCGCCCAGACCCTGGCGCGCATCCTCAACGTCCCGTTCACCATCGCCGACGCCACCTGCCTCACCGAGGCCGGATACGTGGGCGAGGACGTCGAGAACATCATCGTCAACCTGCTCCAGGCCGCCGACCACGACATCGAGCGGGCGCAGCGGGGCATCGTCTACATCGACGAGATCGACAAGATTGCCCGGAAGTCCGAGAACCCCAGCATCACCCGTGACGTCTCGGGCGAGGGCGTGCAGCAGGCACTCCTCAAGATCATCGAGGGCACGGTGGCCAACGTCCCGCCCAAAGGCGGACGCAAGCACCCGCAGCAGGAGTTCCTGCAGGTCGACACGACCAACATCCTCTTCATCTGCGGCGGCGCCTTCGGTGGGCTGGACCAGATCATCGAGCGGCGGCTCGGCGGGCGCTCCCTGGGCTTCGGGGCGGACATCAAGGAGAAGAAGCAGCGGAATCTCTCCGAGCTCCTCCAGCACGTGGAGCCCGAGGACCTCCTCAAGTTCGGGATGATCCCCGAGTTCATCGGCCGGCTGCCCATCGTCACCGCGCTCGAGGAGCTCGACGAGGGCGCGCTGATGAGCATCCTCAGCCAGCCGAAGAACGCGCTGGTGAAGCAGTACCGCAAGCTCTTCGACCTCGACGGCGTGGCGCTGAAGTTCACCGACGGGGCGCTGAAGGCGATCGCCTCCGAGGCGATCCGCCGCAAGGCCGGCGCGCGCGGGCTGCGCTCCATCCTCGAGAGCGCGATGCTCGACGTGATGTACGACATCCCGTCGCAGAAGACGGCGCGCGAGGTGGTGATCTCCGAGGAGGTCATCTTCAAGAAGAGCGAGCCGGTCATCCTGCACGCGACCGACAAGGACGAGCTGCAGAAGGAATCGGCCTGACCGGCCTCGCCTCGCGGCTCCTCGAGGATCTCGAGCGGTACCTGTCGGCCGACGCTCTCGGCTCCCTCTCCACCTCCGACGATCTCTCACCGGCGACGCTCGCCGACCGGGCGGTGCGTCAGCTCCTGCCCACCGTCCTCGACCGGGTGGGCGCTGGCGAGGCGGCGCAGCGGGTCCGGGCGCTCCCGCCGCTTCGTGGAGGAGAGGCCGCCCGCGCCACGATGCCAGCGCTGGAGCGCATCGCCCGGGCAACCTCGGCGCCGCCGGATTCGATCCGCGCGGCATCCCAGTGCGCCGGGGCGCTCCTCCGCATCGAAAGCCCCGGCGGCGAGGAGCAGGGGAGCGCGCAGCTGGTCGCCGCCGTGACCCGTCTGGCGCTCGCCGCGGTTCGCTCGGGGCTCACTCCGGCCGAGGCCGCGAGGACGCTCGCCGGCTGAGGATCGGCCGGCTCGGGCCGTGTCCTGCGCTCACTCCCGCGCGATGCCGCTTCCGCTTCCGGCCGCCGACGGTCGCTCGGGCGCGGCGCCGCTCCCGTTCTCGACCGGTGGCGGTGGAGTCGCCGGCTGAGGAGCCTTTCCGCTCGGGCCGACCTCCTCCCAGCTGTCCCAGTGGTCCGCGAGCTGCCCATCCACCACCCGGCTGACGTCGAGGCCGGCGTAGCGCACCGTCCGTCCGGTCCCGGCCTCGGTGAGGGTCGCGCGGATGCGGGTCACGATGCGCTCACCGACCGCGAACTGCTCCTCGATGTCGAACCGCGCGGCGGCCCAGGTGCGGTGGAAACTCTCGAAGCGGCGGCGCAGCTCGCCGCCATCCGTGCTGCTCGACGACCGTGCGCGATATCCGGGAGCGAGCAGCGGCTGGAGACCGGCCCAGTCGCCCTTGCTCCAGGCAGCGAGGACCTGCCGCACGAGCGCCGTGCTGGCCGGGTTCTCGGTCGAGGGGCTCGCCGCCGCCGAGACCAGGCGCCAGGAGGATCCCGTCCATCGCCACGTGTCGATGTAGCGGACCGTGGTGGTCTGATCTCCGTCGGCGGTTCCCGGAGTCCAGCGCCCGGTTCCGGTGACCACGACGAGATCCGGCGAATCCACGTGCACGTGCTCGGGGACGCCGAGGACCTCGAGCCGGTCGTGCAGATCCCGCCGGAGCCGAGTGCTCAGAGCCACCCGGCCATGCACCTGCGAGCCGTCAGGAGTCTCGAAGACGGTGTCGTCCGAGAAGCGGCGGAGCGCGTGATCCACGTCCCCGCTCGACACCGCGTGCCACCAGCGCTGCTCCGCCTCGAGCACCTCGCTCCGGGCCTCGCTCCGGACGGCTGCGGCCGAGGGCGCCGGCTGCGGTGTCGATGCGCAGCCCGCGAGGAGGGAGAGCACCCCGGCCATCGAGGCGAGCCTCCCTGCCGTTGCCGAGATCCGAACGCCCACGCCGTCCACTCGCTGCGACGAAGTGTCGGGTCGGGTTCGCCGGTGAGTCAATTCGCCGGCCGGACAGAGGTCGCCTGCGACCTGGACTTACCCCAGACCTTCCACCACGGCTTGCGAGGCTTCAGCGTCCCGGGCGGCGGCTCGGTGATGGTGATGACGTGCTGCCGCTCGTCGGTCGGGTTCCGGCCGGTCCGCAGCAGGTCGTCGAGGTAGCTCATCACCGTCCGTCCGAGGAAGGTGTTGTCGGCGCGGGCCGCGGCGGACAGCCCCTCGAAGTGGGCCTCCAGCGCACCTTCCACCCGCATCAGCCAGGGCTCGCCGGGCATGAAGGTCAGGGCCGCAGCGGGATGGGTTCGGGAAGGCGCGGGGTGCTCCGGCCGCCGAGCTCCTTCACCTCGTGCTCCAGGGCCTCGACCCGCATCTTCACGGCACCGAGGTCCCTGGGACCGGCGCCCTCACCCCGGCTGGCGACGAGGGCGTCCACCAGGGGCTTGGCCGCGAAGCGAACCGCCAGGCCGAGCACCGGGATGAGCACCAGCAGGCTGCCCATGATGGCGGCCACCAGCTGGGTCAGGTCGACGGGGAGCGTGTCCACGGACATCCACCTCTCCGGCTAGCGCCGCAGCCGGAGCGCGCTCCCCGGCTCCAGCGCCGGAGCACCCGACCCCTGGGGGGCCCGGAGGCGGAGGACCTCCTGCTCCAGCTCGAGGACCCGGCGGCTCAGCACCTCGAGCTCCTTCGCCGGGGCTCCGTTCTCCCGGAGCTTCCCCAGCGCCTCGACCAGCGGTTTCGCGGCAAAGCGCATCGTGATGCCCACCACGAAGATGAGCGGGATCATGCAGCCCAGGGCGACGGCGACCAGCTGGGTCACGTCGACCGGCAGGAACTCGACTCCTAGCGACATCGGACGGTGTCTCCTTGCTCGCCACACGGCGTCAGGCTGCAACGATTGCATACATGTGCCACCGGACGGGGGCGGTTCCGACCTCGGGTCCCCGGCGCGGGCTTGCCATGGCCTGCGCACTTGCCTGGACGGGTGCCCGGGGAGGGGCGGCGAAAGCGGCGGGGTCCCGCCCGAGGGTGTATCCTCTCGCCACGAAAAGGACGGCCCGTTCCCCGGACGCCTCCGGGACCTTCGAGCGCACCGCGCCGGGGGCCGTTGACACGTCGACACATGCTCTTCGGACGAGACGACAAGCGAGACCCAGGCCGTCCCACCGAGACGGTCCCGCTCCTGCCGCTGCGCGACATCATCGTCTTCCCGCACCAGGTGGTTCCGCTGTTCGTCGGCCGGGAGAAGTCCATCGCCGCGCTGAAGGAGGCCATGGCCCACAAGGGCGCGGACGAGAAGGCCTCCATCTTCCTGGCCGCCCAGAAGAAGGCGAAGACGAACGACCCGGGGGTGGACGACATCTACTCGTTCGGGACGCTGGGACACGTCATCCAGCTGCTCCCTCTCCCCGATGGCACGGTGAAGGTGCTGGTGGAGGGAGTGAAGCGCGCTCGCGTGCGCCGCTTCGTTCGCGGCGATCAGCCGGACCGGGGTGAGCCGGCCCAGCAGTTCTTCGTCGTCGAGGTGGAGGAGGTCGAGGAGCAGTCGGAGAAGACCGTGGAGCTCGAGGCGCTGGTGCGCAGCGTGCACTCGGTGTTCGAGGCCTTCGTCAAGCTCAACAAGCGCATCCCGCCGGAGATGCTGATGCAGGTGGCGAGCATCGACGATCCGGCGCGCCTCGCCGACACCATCGCCGTCCAGCTCAGCCTCAAGCTCAACGACCGGCAGGCGCTGCTCGAGACGGAGAACGCGGCCAAGCGCCTGGAGAAGCTCTACGAGCTGATGCAGGGTGAGATCGAGATTCTCCAGGTCGAGAAGAAGATCCGCACCCGGGTCAAGAAGCAGATGGAGAAGACCCAGAAGGAGTACTACCTGAATGAGCAGATGCAGGCCATTCAGAAGGAGCTCGGGGAGCGGGACGAGTTCAAGAACGAGGTGCAGGAGATCGAGGAGAAGCTCCGCACCAAGAGGATGAGCAAGGAGGCCACGCTCAAGGTCAAGAAGGAGCTGAAGAAGCTCCGGATGATGAGCCCGATGAGCGCCGAGGCCACCGTGGTCCGGAACTACATCGACTGGATCCTCTCCCTGCCCTGGTACGAGGAGACGCGCGACCGTCTGGACGTCGCGGAGGCCGAGCGGGTGCTCGACGAGGACCACTACGGGCTGAAGAAGGCAAAGGAGCGCATCCTCGAGTACCTGGCGGTGCAGGCGCTGGTGCAGAAGCTGAAGGGACCGATCCTCTGCTTCGTCGGCCCGCCCGGCGTGGGCAAGACCTCGCTGGCCCGCAGCATCGCTCGTGCCACGGGGCGCAAGTTCGTCCGTCTGTCGCTCGGCGGCGTCCGCGACGAGGCCGAGATCCGCGGCCACCGGCGCACGTACATCGGCGCGATGCCGGGGAAGCTCATCCAGTCGCTGAAGAAGGCGGGGAGCAACAATCCCGTCTTCCTCCTCGACGAGGTCGACAAGATGTCCACCGACTTCCGGGGTGACCCCTCCAGCGCGCTCCTCGAGGTCCTGGATCCGGAGCAGAACAACACCTTCAACGACCACTACCTCGACTGCGACTACGACCTGTCGAAGGTGATGTTCATCTGCACGGCGAACACGATGCACAACATCCCGGGGCCCCTCCAGGACCGCATGGAGGTCATCCGGATCGCCGGCTACACCGACGCGGAGAAGCTGAGCATCGCGCGGCGGTACCTCATCCCGAAGGAGAAGGAGGCCAACGGCCTCTCCGACGTGGACGTCACGCTGACCCACCAGGCGATCCGCACCATCATCCACCGCTACACCCGCGAGTCCGGGGTGCGCTCGCTGGAGCGGGAGATCGCCTCGGTGTTCCGGAAGGTCGCCCGCGACGTGCTGAAGAACGGCAAGCGCCCGGTCCGGGTCGACCGGAAGCTGGCGATGAAGTACCTGGGCGTCCCGCGCTACCGCTTCGGCGAGGTGGAGCAGGAGGACCAGGTGGGCATCGTCACCGGCCTGGCCTGGACCGAGATGGGCGGCGAGCTGCTCACCACCGAGGCCACGGTGATGCCGGGCAAGGGCAAGCTGATCATCACCGGCAAGCTCGGTGAGGTGATGCAGGAGTCCGCGCAGGCGGCGATGTCCTACGTGCGCAGCCGCGCCGACCGCTTCGGCATCGACCGGCGGTTTGCCGAGACCTGCGACATCCACATCCACTTGCCCGAGGGCGCGATCCCCAAGGATGGGCCCTCGGCCGGCGTCACCATGGCGACCGCGCTGGTGTCCGCCCTGGCGAAGATTCCGGTTCGCCGCGACGTGGCGATGACCGGGGAGATCACGCTGCGCGGTCGAGTGCTGCCGATTGGCGGCCTCAAGGAGAAGACGCTCGCCGCGCACCGGGCGGGGATGAAGACCGTCCTCATCCCCAAGCAGAACCGGAAGGACCTGCGGGACATCCCGAAGAAGATCCGCGACCAGCTGCGCATCGTCCCCGTCGAGTACGTGGACGACGTGCTGCGGGAGGCGCTGCTTCTCGAGAAGCCCGAGGAGTTCTTCCGCAAGCCGTCCGCGGAGCCGGAACAGCTTCCGAGCGCGCCGCCGGCCACCGCCTGAGGGAAGCCTCAGGACGGCTGTGAACACTGTCACGGTCGGGCATAGAACATCTTGCGCGCTCGCCCGGGTGCGGCCAGACGCCACCCCGCCGCATCAGTCTCCGCGCTTCAGAGGGTGACGCAACCCGCCGTCCGGATCGACTCGCCGCCAGGAGCAGGCAGGCGAGGTCAGACCGTTGCGCTCGCTATGGCTTCCTCGATGACAGCGCTCTCCCGCGGTGGGAGTTGGGGCCCGGCCGCCAGCACGGGGCCCTGTGGCACTCAACCACCCTCTGGAGGGGTTCACCCATGGTTCGTCGAAGTTCATCGAGAGCGCTCTTCCGCGTCGTCGCCGTCGTCACACTCGCCTGGCTGGGTCCTGCGCTGGCCGGAGACCACGACAAGGACGGGGGAAAGAAACATCAGGACACCAAGTGGGTCGCGTCGTGGACCACTGCGCCGCAGAACTCCTGGAAGGGTTTCAACGGCGACGCGCTGGTGAACTTCGCCTTCCCGTTCACGGCAGCCACGGCGACCACGCCCGCCTCGGCGCCGCCGGTCGCTCGCAACCAGACGCTCCGGATGATCGTGAAGCCGGACCTCTGGGGAGACACCTTCCGGGTGCGGCTCACCAATACCTGGGGCTCGAGCCCGCTGACCTTCGGCCGGGTCACCATCGGATTGCAGTCCTTCTCCGGGGCCACGGTGGCCGGGACCAACGTCGAGGTGAAGTTCCACGGACGCTCCTTCGTCACCGTGGCCGCCGGGCAGGAGATGTGGAGCGATCCGGTGAAGGTGAGCTGGGGCACCTCGCTCAGCGACGAGAGCGTTCCGAAACGGCTGGAGGGGCGGAACCTCGCCATCTCCATGTACATCCCCGGGGTGGAGGGCACGCTCACCTACCACAGCACCGCGCTGGTCGAGTCCTTCCTCGGGGCGCCGAACAGCGGTGACCACACGATGGACGACGACGACGAGGCCTACCCCTACGAGACCTCGTCCTGGTTCCTGGTGGACGCGGTGGACGTGATCGGCTTCGCCGACACGCGCGTGATGGTCGGAGCGGGGAGCTCGTCGGTGGACGGGTCGATCACCACGCCCGGCAACAACGACCGCTTCCTGAACTGGATGTCCCGTCTTCTCCACATGGCCTACGGAAACCACGTCTCGGTGGTGAACGAGGGAATCGGCGGCGACACCGCGGCCATCCCCAGCGAGCCCGGTCAGACCCGGCCCTTGCCGCAGGTGCTTCCGGAGCGCTTCGACCGCGACATCCTCGGGGTCTCCGGCGTGACCGACGTGCTCTTCTACGCCGGCACCAACGACTTCGGAGACCACATCCCGCCCGAGCAGAGCATCGCCTCGCTCAAGAGCATGGTGGACAAGCTCCACTCGCATCAGCTCAACGCCATCGGCTCGACGCTGATCTCCAACGTCCACCAGGCGGGGACCACCGACGCGACCTACACCGCCCACAACCAGATCAACGACTACATCTTGACCTCGGGCGACTTCGACTCCACCGCCGACTTCTACACCGCGACCGCCAACCCCAACGACACGGTGGACGGCTTCCCGGTGCTGTACCCGAACTACCGGACGCACAGCGATCCGACCGGGACGCCGGACTACCTCCACCTCGGACGCGCCGGAGCCATGGCCGAGGCGGACACCCTGGACCTCGGGTTCTTCGCTCCGCCCAACGCCCCGGCCGTCCGGCACGCTCGCCGCTGACCGGTCGACGCGCGTTCCCTGACTCCCCCCGTCCGGTCGGTCGGGACGGGGGGAGTTCCACCCCACGCGCGTCTGACGGTGAACGGTTCGCCGTTCACTGGCGAAAGGACCGCTCCCTGAGCCTCTCGCCCGGGCAAGCCGAGGTTCCTACCTTCGGCACTCCGGAGGAGGGAGTTCCAGGCACCCCCATGAGTCCCGAGCTCGAGGGGCCGCCCGTGGCGGCGGCGGAAGGCGCGTCCGAGGAGAAGGGTGAGGCCCCGGGCGCCCGGCGTCGGGTGGAGAACGTCCGTCGCTCCGTGCTCGTCGTCGAGGACGACCCGGCGCAGCGCGCCATGCTGCTGGAGCTGATCTCCCTCTGGGGTTACCGCACGGTGGCGGTGGGGAGCGCCGAGGAGGCCGAGGCCTTGCTGGAATCGGCCGGCGCCCTGGACATCGCGGTGGTCGACGTGTTCCTGCCGGGGGAGAGCGGGGTGCAGCTCATCACCCGGCTACGCGAGCGCTTCCCCGAGTCGGTGCTGATCGGCATCTCCGCGCTCTCCACGGCGGCCACCGCCCGGCGGTGCAAGGGCATCGGAGCGGACCTCTTCATCGGCAAGCCGCTCGAGCCGGCCCGCCTCGCCGAGGCGCTGCAGAGCAGGCACCAGAGCTGGCACTAGGTGCAGTCGAACAGAATCTTCCCGATGTTCTTCCGCTCGTGCATCCGCCGGTGGGCGACCGGCCCCTCGGAGAGGGGGAACACCCGATCGATGTGCGAGCGGACCTTGCCCTCGCGCCACAGCGCGAGGAGCGCGTCCAGCGTCGCCCGCACCAACTCCACCTCGTCCCAGAGCTGGCCCACGTTGATCCCGGACACGGTGATGTTCCGTGACATGAGATCGAGCGCGTTCCATCGCTTCATGGTCGCCAGGCCCCCGACGAGCTTGAGGTAGTTTCGCGACTCGCCGGACGCCGCGTTCGCCCAGCCGAAGCACATGAGCTGACCCACCGGGGCCAGCGCCGACGTGCCCCGTGACCACTCGGGCCCGCCGAGCGCATCGAGGATCATGTCCACGCCCCGGCCGCCGGTGAGCCGCTTCACCTCGGCCACCCAGTCCTGGGTCCGGTAGTCGATGGGATGCTCCACGCCCGCCTCGCGGAGCACAGCATGCTTCGAGGCCGACGCGCTCCCGAAGATCCGCACCCCGCCCACCGCGCGGGCCAGCGCGATGGCCGCCAGCCCCACGCCCCCGGCGGCCATGTGCACCATCAGGGTCATCCCCGGGCGGAGGTGCCCCACGCGGTGCAGCATGTGGTGCGCGGTCAGCCAGTTGACCGGGAGGGCTGCCGCCTGATCGAGGTCCATGCCATCGGGGATCGGGAACACGTACGGGGCATCGGCCAGCGTGTGCGTGGCCTGGCCTCCGAACCGGGTCATGGCCATGACCCGCGTGCCGACCGGTGGTCCGCTCACTCCCTCGCCCACCGCGGCCACGGTGCCGCTCACCTCGTACCCCATCACCATGGGCGGCCGGGGGGCGTCCGGGTAGAGGCCGACTCGCGCAGTCACGTCCGAGAAGTTCAGACCGGCGCGGGCAACACGGATGCACACCTGTCCAGGACCGGGAACCGGATCCAGGTACTCCCGGACGGCGAGTACCTCCGGCGGGCCATGGCGGGTGGTGGTCAGCGCACGCATGGTCGGGCTCTAGCACACGCCCGCGGTGCTCCAGTGTTGGTAAGGTCCCCCTCCGTGGAAACGCTCGCCCCCGGGTTCCTCATCGCCATGCCGCAGCTCGGGGATCCGAACTTCCAGCGGACGGTGGTCTTCGTCTTCCAGCACGGGACGGAAGGTGCCCGCGGCCTGGTCCTGAACCGCCCCGGCTCGTTCACCCTCCGTGAGGTGGCGGACGGGCAGTCGCTCCCGGTCGCGCCGCGGCTGGCCTCGCAGAAGATCTTCGTCGGTGGACCGGTGGAGCCGCAGCGGGGGTTCGTGCTTCACGACCGCACCGCGGTGGACGAGAAGCAGTCGCTCTCCGAAGGCCTCTTCCTCTCGGAGACCGTCGACGCGCTGGAGGCGCTGCTCGTCGACTCGGAGGGGAACCTCCGCTTCTACCTCGGCTACAGCGGCTGGGGGCCGGGCCAGCTGGAAAAGGAGCTCGCCGCCGGCGCGTGGCTGTTCACCGAGGCCGCGCCCTCGGCGGTCCTCGGCGGCTCGCCGCAGACGCTGTGGGACGACACGCTGCGTTCGCTCGGCGTCGACCCGGCCATGCTCCAGCCCGGTGGAGGGATGAACTGATGCTCGACCCCGCGATGCTCGAGTCGCGCATCAAGGCGGCCCTGCCCGATGCGCAGGTGACCATCCGCGACCTCACCGGGACCGGTGACCACTTCGAGGCCCGGGTGGTCTCCACCGCCTTCGAGGGCAAGAGCATGGTGGACCAGCACGCGGCGGTGTACGCCCCGCTCCAGGACCTTCTGGACTCGGGCGAGCTGCACGCCCTGGCGTTAAGGACCTACTCCCCCGAGCAATGGAAGAAGCTCGGGGCCACGAGGACGTAAGAGAACATGAATCCCGACCTCAAGACGCGGTTCGACCGGGAGATCCAGTCGCACCCGATCGTCATCTACATGAAGGGCAACCCGCTCTTCCCTCGCTGCGGCTTCAGCGCGGCGGCGGTGCAGATCCTCCAGGCTCACGGGCCGGTGCACGGCGTCGACGTGCTGGCCGACCCCGAGGTGCGCGACGGCATCAAGGAGTACACCCGCTGGCCGACCATTCCCCAGGTCTTCATCCACGGGAAGTTCGTCGGGGGTTCGGACATCATCCGGGAGCTCGAGGAGCGTGGTGAGCTGAAGGCGCTCATCGACAGCAAGGGCGTGGCGACCTGAGCGTGGCCGAGGACGACGAGAAGCAGCAGCGGATCGTCGAGGCGCGGATGAAGCTCCGCGCCCGGTTCTTCGACAAGATGAAGGCCACTCCCGCGGCCGCGGACGGCGAGCCGCTGGGCAGCGGTCCGCCCAACCGACACGGCATGCCCCAGGTCCCCATCGGGCAACACGTCACCCAGGGCTGGCCGGTGCTCGATCTCGGGAGCAAGCCGGACGTCCCCCTGGACCGCTGGATGCTCAAGGTCGATGGAGCGGTGGAGGAGCCGCTCAACCTGACCTGGCAGGACTTCCTCGCCTTGCCTCAGGTCGACGACGTCAGCGATTTCCACTGCGTGACCACCTGGTCCAAGCTCGACGTCCCGTGGAAGGGCGTCTCTTTCTCCACCATCGCGGCGCTGGCCCGTCCCCACGCGGACGCCACCCACGTCCTGGTGCACGGCCACGATGGCTACACGACCAACCTCCCGCTGGAGGAGGCGCTGAAGGACGACGTGCTGCTCGTCCACACCGCCGAGGGCAAGCCTCTGCCCCGCGAGCATGGTGGGCCAGTGCGGATGATCACCCCGCAGCTGTACGCGTGGAAGGGCTCCAAGTGGATCAAGCGGATCGAGTTCCTCACCCATGACCGGCCCGGCTTCTGGGAGACCCGGGGGTACAGCAACACCGCCCACCCCTGGCGGGACGACCGCTACTCCTGACTTGACCGTGGTCTCCCGGGCGCCCGCGCCGACCGGCTGGCGCGAGCGCGTTCGCGCCTTCCGCGCCCGCCACGCCCGCGAGGAGTCCACCGCCTTCTTCATCGGCGGATTCCTCTTCGACACGGTGATGGTGGGCCGCATCGACGAGACGCCGCTGCTCTTGCAACAGGCGGCATACCTCGTCGTCACGGGCCTGCTGCTGGGGGCGATGCTGCGCTTCGAGCTGCTGCACCTCGAGCCACCCGGATGGCTGCGGCGTCCCTGGCGCTACGTCGAGCACGCGATGCACTTCATGCTCGGGACGCTGCTCAACGCCTTCATCCTCTTCTACGTGAAGAGTGGCTCCGGCGTGACCGCGCTGCTGTTCCTGGGGATCATCTCGCTGCTCCTCCTGGTGAACGAGCACCCGCGCTTCCACCGCCTGGGCCCGGTGGTGCTGTTCGGTCTGTATTCGTTCGCCCTCACCAGCTACCTGGCCTACCTGCTCCCGGTCTTGCTGGGCCGCCTCCGGCCGTGGATGTTCTTCGTCGCCTCGGGGCTCTCGCTGGCTCCCATCGTTCTCCTGGCGCGGGCGATGGCCCGGTGGGGCGGGGACCGCGCTCGCTCCTTCCGGCAGGCGCTCGGGCCGGCCATCGCGGTGCAGACGGTGCTCCTCCTGCTCTTCGTGGCCCGGCTCGTGCCGCCGGTGCCGCTCTCCGTCCGCTCGCTCGGCGTCTGGCACGGGGTGGAGCGCGAGGGCAGCGAGTTCAAGCTGAGCCGGCTGCCGCGGAGCCGCTGGGGCGACGTCTGGCAGAAGGACGAGCGCGTCTTCCTCGCCCGTCCCGGAGATCGGGTCTTCGTCTTCACCCGCGTCTTCGCGCCGAGGAACTTCCGCGACCAGGTGCGGGTCCGCTGGGCGAAGTGGGAGCCGTCACGCAGGGCCTGGAGCCAGAGCGACGCGATTCCCCTCCGGATCGTCGGTGGCCGTGAGGAGGGCTTCGGCGGCTACGCCTACAAGCAGAACTGGTCGCCCGGAGAGTGGCAGGTGGGCATCGAGACCGACGACGGCCGGGAGATTGGCCGCACCCGCTTCGAGATCCGTCCGGATCCGGAGACGGGGGAGCGCATCTTCGACGTCCTGCGGAACTGAGCCCGGGGCTAGAGTCGGCCGGGGATGCGAGCAGACCCGTGAGCAGTGAGCCCGCTCACTCCCCGTCGCGCGCGTGCGAGGGCAGGTTGGGGTGGCGGAGCAGCAGCATCTTCACCTGCGGCTGATTCCGCACCACCGTCTGCTTGAGCAGATGCGCGAGCACCGAGGGCGGAGTCCCTGCCCACCGCGCCAGGTTCTGCACCAGGAGCAGGGAGGTCACGGTGCGGTGGCAGAACAGCGCGGCGCTCTTCTGGTCCATGGCGAGGCCCACCAGCTGGGCGAGGACGCGCCCCTCGGTCCGGAAGAGGACGTCCACCTTCTCCTCGGAGAGCCCCGAGCCCCAGCGGGTGCGGAACGCCTCGCGGCTGGCGATCTTGTTCTTCTCCGGCATCTCCCGGCCGACGCTGAGCTGGAAGAGGTCGATCAGCCGCCGCTGGTGGAAGATGCGCTGGAGCAGCAGCGAAGGGCTCTGAACGTTCCGGAGCAGCATCCGCTGCACCTCGGGGTCCCGGAGGAAGGCGTCCTTCTTGGTGAGCGCGGAGAGCCCGGTCGGATGCGGATGGTGGGCGGCGAGGAGCCGGGCGTGCACGAGCCCGAAGCGCGGATTCTCCACCAGCGCCCGGGCGACGTTGGGAAGGGGGTCGAAGCACAGGGCCTGCAGCTCCGGGTCGCCCAGCTGACCGGCGAGCCGGGTCCGGGAGTCCGCCGGGAACTGGGAAAGACGCTCCTCGAACAGCCGCCTGAGCACCAGGGGCTGCTTCTCGGGAGCGGAGGTCTCGTCGTCGTTGGCCATCGGGCGTCGGTCCGGCATTTTCCCCCAGCCGGTCGGCTGGTGCACGAAACCACCCCGGCGTACACGGGCTATCTGCGGCCCCGGACGTTCTGGGTGAGGCGGAGCACGTCGGCGAGCACCCCCGCCGCCGTCACGTCCCCGCCCGCCCCGGCGCCGCGGATGATGAGGGGGTACTCCCGGTAGCGCGCGGTGGTGAAGGCGACCAGCGCCTCGGCGCCGCGGAGAGGAACGGCGGGGTGTCCGGCGTCCACGGCCACCGGCCCCACCCTGACCTTGCGCCCCTCGCCCCCGGGGACGATCTGCACCAGGTAGCGCAGCGTCCGGCCGGCGGCGGCGTAGCGCGCAACCCCATGGCCGAATGCCTCGTCGTGGGCCGCCAGCCGGCGGAGGAAGCGGTCCGGGTCGTCCTCGGCGAGGAGCGCGGCGTCCACGAACGGCTCGACGGCCACGTCGGCGAGCTCCAGTCGGAGGCCCAGCTCGCGGGCGAGGATGAGCGCCTTCCGGGCCACGTCCAGGCCCGAGAGGTCGTCGCGCGGATGCGGCTCGGTGTACCCGCGATCGCGCGCGGTCCGCACCGCAACCGAGAGCGGTGTCCCGGCGATGACTTCCTGGCAGAGGAAGCCGAGGGTGCCCGAGAGGCTGCCGTCGATGCGCTCGACCACGTCTCCGGTGGCGACGAGGTTCCTCAACGTCTCGATGACCGGAAGGCCGGCCCCCACCGTGGTCTCGTGGTGCCAGGCGCGGAAGTGGCGACGAGCCACCTCGAGCACCTCGGCCCTGCGCTCGAACGGGAGCGAGAGCGGCTTCTTGTTCGCGGCCACCACGTGGATGCCGCGGCGGAACGCCTCGAGGTACAGGTCCTCCATGCCGTCGGCGGCGGTGCAGTCCACCAGGACTGGTATCGCCAGGCGAGAGAGGCGGTCGAGCAGCTCGGGCATCGAGGGAGGCGGGCCGGCGGGCGCGCCCGAGCGGGGGGGAAGCTCCGCCAGGGTGAGCCCGCGCGAATCGACGTGGGCGCCGTGCCGATCCACCACCCCGAAGAGCCGGGTGGCGATCCCGTGCCGTGCCCGGAGCGACTCGCGGGTCTCCTCGAGCTGCACGAGGAGCCGTCCTCCGACCGTGCCCCGGCCGAGGAGCAGCACGTTCACCTCGGTCTCGGCGAGGTTGAAGGCGGCGTGCACCGTCCGCACGGCCTCGGCGGTGTCCGCCGCGGCGACCACCGAGCTGATGCTCCGGGAGCTCGCACCCTGGGCGATGGCCAGCACGTTGATGCCCACGTTGCCGAGGGCGCCGAAGAAGCGTCCGGCGACGTTGGGCCACTGACCCATCGCCTCGGCGACCAGGCTCACCAGGGTGACCGGGGCGCGCGCCGGCGGCAGCTCCACCTCGTGGCTCGCGAGCAGGTCGCCCAGCGCGTCCTGCAGCACCGCGCGGGCCTGCTCCGCCGCCGCGACGTCCAGCACGAAGGCCAGGCTCTGGCCGTGGCCGGACTGGGTCACCATCCAGACGCGGAGCTGCGCCTGGTCGAGGGCCGAGAGCACGCGCACGGCGAGCGAGCTCTCCGGCGCCGGGCGGCGCGACTCGACCGAGAGGAGCGCGAGATTCTCGAGGCTCGTGACGCAGGTGGGCCGGTGCGGGTCGGGGTTTCCCAGCCCGTCGATCACCGTGCCCTCGCCGCCGTCGACCGTGCTCCGGATGCGGAGCCGCCCGCCGCTCTGCTCCAGCGGGAGCACGGTGCGCCGGTGGAACATCCTCAGGCCGAAGTGCGCCAGCTCCTGCGCCTCGTGCCAGGTCAGCCGGGGGACGGGATACGCCTCGTCGACCAGCGCCGGGTCGGCGGTCATGACCCCACCCACGTCGGTCCAGATCGTCACCTCGGTCGCGTCGAGCAGCGCGGCCAGCGTGGTCGCTGCGTAGTCAGAGCCGTTGCGGCCGAGCGTGGTCGTCGCCCCGCCGGGGCCGCGGCCGATGAATCCGGTCACGACCGGGACGTGCCGCTCCCAGCGGGGATACCGCTCGAGCACGGAACGGAGGCTCCGGTCCAGGTCCACCGTCGCATCGCCATGCCGTCCATCGGTCACGAAGACGTCGCGGGCATCCACTGCCAGCCCGGGAAGGCCCCGGGCACGGAGCGCCGCCGCCAGGAGCTCGGACGACAGGCGCTCGCCCACCGAGAGGAGGAGGTCGAGCATGGCGGGGACGGACGTGCGGGCGGCGACGAGCGCGGTGATTGCCCGCCCCGCGTCCCCGAGCAGCGGCCGGCAGGCCCGTTCCAGCTCGCCGAGCGAGCCCGGGTCGAGCACCTCGGCGGCGAGGGTCCGGGCGAGCGCGAGGGCCCGCTCGACCTCGGCGACCGCGCGCGTCTCGTCCCCGCCGGCGGCCGCCCGTCCGGCCTCGAGCAGCCACTCGGTGGTATCGCCGAGCGCGCTCACCACCACCGCCAGGGGCCGCGGAGCCTCGCTCACCCGGCGGAGCACCACCGACAGCCGTCCCTCCGCTCCGAGCGACGAGCCGCCGAACTTGTAGACCTGCCACGGGCTCATGGGGTGCTCCCGAGGGCGAGCCGGACCAATGGGTCCAGCGCTTCCCACTCGATGAGGAATGCATCGTGTCCGTGCGGACTGTGGACGGTGGCCCGGCGCGCCTCGGCGCCGCGCGCGGTCAGCCAGTCGGCCAGGACGTCCACCTGCGCCGGGGTGAAGAGCTGATCGGTGTCGACGTCCACGCAGAGGGCGAACGTCTCCAGCGGGCCCTCGGGCGTGCCGGGCGGAGGGGCGTCGAGGTCGTGGCCGTCCATCGCCTCGAGCTGGAGCAGGTAGGCCCGGGCGTCGAAACGGCGCCGGAGCCTCCGGCCCTGGTGCTCGAGGTAGCTCTGGATGGGCAGGGTCCACGGGGCCTCGGGGAAGCGGCCGGCGGTGCGGTGCTGCCGGGCGTCGAGCGACGGCTCGGCCCGGTAGGTCAGCATCGCGAGCTGCCGTGCCAGCTCCAGCCCGCGGCCCACGTCCGAGGGCCACCCCGGGTCGAGGCGGAGGACCTGGCGCTGGACGTGGTTCCAGCCGGAGACCCAGGCGCTCGAGGCGCTCGCGGTGCCGATGGGCAGGAGCCGCTCCACCGCGCTCTTGCGCAGCACCGCGAGACAGAGGGCAATCATCCCCCCCAGCGATGCGCCGGTGGCGAGCCGGAGACGGGGCACGCCGAGCGCATCGAGGAGGGCCCAGAGCGCGCGGGCCTGGTCCCAGGGGCTGAGGCGGGTGACGCCCGCCGGCCAGCCCTCGTCGAGTGGCCCGGACGTGCCGTAGCAGCTCCCGAGGTTGTTGGCGCAGAGGACCCGCACGCGGGCGGGGTCCAGCGGCCTGCCGGGTCCGACCAGCGGCGCCCACCACCCGCCGGGGCCGGCGGCGCGCGCGTCACCGGTGAGCGCGTGGACCACCAGCACCGTCGGGACCGACGGATCGAGGCCGCGTCCGGTGCCCGCTCGCAGCGCCGCCGAGCGGGACACCGGCCCCGCAGACTCCGGGCTCACCTCGGTTCCCAGGCGGTCCAGGACCGGGAGGTCCGTCTCCGGGCCCCACCACTGCAGCCGCGCGTGGTGAGGATCCACGGTGGCCCCGTCGAGCAGGGCCAGCGGTGGGAGCCGAAGGTCGAAGAACCGCGGCGAGGCCGCGGCGCTGGAGCGGACGCCGGTCATCGCCGTCACCGCCGGTCGCCGAGCGCCTGGTCGAGGTCGGCGACGATGTCGTCCGGGTGCTCGAGCCCCACCGACAGCCGGACCAGCTCCTCGCTGACTCCGGTCGAGGCCTGCTCCTCGGGCGACAGCTGCTGGTGGGTGGTGGACGCGGGGTGGATGATCAGCGAGCGCGTGTCGCCGATGTTCGCCAGCAGGCTGAAGAGCTTCACCCGGTCGATGAGTGCCTTGCCCTCGGCGAAGCCGCCCCTGACCCCGAAGCTGACCAGGCCGCCGAAGCCCCCATCGAGGTACTTCTTCGCCAGCGGGTAGGCCGGGTCCTCCTCCAGGCCGGGGTAACGCACCCACGCCACCCGCGGGTCCTCGCGGAGCCAGCGCGAGATCTTGAGGGCGTTCTCCGAGTGGCGGCGGACGCGGAGGTGCAGCGTCTCCAGTCCGGTGATGAAGGCGTGGGCGTTGAAGGGGCTGAGCGCCGGGCCGGTGTCCCGGAGCAGCTCCACCCGCGCCTTGAGGATGAAGGAGATGTTGCCGAAGGTCTGCCAGAGCTTCAGCCCGTGGTAGCCGGGGTTCGGGTCGGTGAACTCGGGGAACTTTCCGTTGTCCCAGGGGAAGTTCCCGGCGTCGACGATGAGCCCGCCGATCGCCTGGCCGTGGCCGCCGATGTACTTGGTGGCCGAGTGCACGACGATGTTCGCTCCGTGCTCGATGGGCCGGAGCAGGGCAGGGGTGGTCGCGGTGTTGTCGACGATGAAGGGGATGCCCGCCTCCTTCGCGATCTTTCCCAGCTCCTCGAGGTGGATGACGTCCAGCCGGGGATTGCCCAGCGTCTCGGCGAAGAGCGCGCGGGTCCGCGGGCCGATCGCCCGGCGGATCCCCTCGAAGTCGCTCGCGTCGACGAAGCGGGTCCGGATGCCCAGCCGGGGCAGGGTGACCTTGAAGAGGTTGTAGGTGCCTCCGTAGAGGCTGGACGTGCTCACCAGCTCGTCGCCGGAGCGGAGGATGGTGAGCAGCGCCACCGTCTCGGCGGCCTGGCCCGAGGCGACCGCGAGTGACGCCACGGCGCCCTCGAGTGCGCTGATGCGCTGCTCGAGCACGTCGTTGGTGGGGTTCATGATCCGCGTGTAGATGTTCCCGAACTCCTTCAGCGCGAAGAGACGGGCCGCGTGGTCCGCGTCGCGGAAGCGGTAGCTGGTGGTCTGGTAGATCGGGACCGCCCGTGACCCGGTGGTGGGATCGGGGCTGTAGCCGGCGTGCAGCGCCAGGGTCTCGGGCTTGTAGTTCGGCTTCGGTTGCTCGCTCACGGTTCGTCGCTCCTTCTGGTTGGGTGCTGCCTGGAGTCCGGCGGGCGCGTTCGGGCCCGGGCCGACCTGGCGGTCACTCGACGGAAGGAGAAGGAAACGTCAGCGAGTCGTGGGTGCTGGACTCAGGGACGTGCTTCGACCCCGGGCGAGGAGACCACCGTCTCCTGTCGGCCCCGGGCGTACGCCCCTGATCGTTCGGGAGAGGAAGTCGGTCAGCAACAGACCCGACGACAACACTCCCCGGCGACAGGGCGCCCGCCCGGGCCACGCATGTGCATGGCCGGCGTTCGCGTCATCCGCCGCATCTGGGAGTGGAACTTCCTCATCGAGGGGGCGGACGGTAACGACCGCCCTCGCCGGGTGTCAAGCGCGGGTCCGCTTGCCTCGCGATTTCCACACCTTCGCCATCCACCCTTCGACGTCCGACGCCTCGCTCGGGATGTCGGCGGACAGGTTCCGCATGCCCTTTGCGGTGACGCAGACGTCGTCCTCGATGCGCATGCCGATGCCACGGTATCGCGCGGGGACGGTGAGGTCGTCGGTCTGGAAGTAGAGCCCCGGCTCGACGGTGAGGACCATGCCCGGCTTGAGCTGGCCGAACTTGTAGGTCTCGGCGCGCGCCTGGGCGCAGTCGTGAACGTCGAGCCCGAGCATGTGGCTGACGTTGTGGAGCGAGTAGCGCTTGTAGAACTGGTTCTGGTCGGCAAGCGCCTCGGCCGCGTCCTCGAGGATGCCCAGCCGCTCCAGCCCCTCGGCGAGCACGTTCATCGCCGCGCGGTTGGGGTCGAGGAAGTCCCGGCCCGGCTTGACCTGCGCGAACGCCGCGGCCTGGGCGGCGTGGACCAGCTCGTAGATCTCCCGCTGCTCGCGGCTGAAGCGCCCGGAGACCGGGAGGGTGCGGGTGATGTCCGCGGTGTAGAGGGTGTGGGCCTCGACGCCGGCGTCGAGGAGGAGGAGCGTGCCGGGGCGGACGTCGCCCTCGTTCTTCACCCAGTGGAGGATGCAGGCGTGCTCGCCGGCGGCGGCGATGGTGTTGTAGCCGACGTCGTTGCCCTCCACGCGGGCGCGGAGGTTGAAGATGCCTTCCACCTCGCGCTCGTGCCGCGCCGTGCGGAGCCCGGCGATGACGTCCTCGAAGCCCCGCTTGGTCGAGGCGATGGCGAGGGACAGCTCGCGGATCTCCTGGCTGTCCTTGAGCAGCCTCATCTCGGAGATGGCGACGGCCAGCTCCTTGTCCCGCGGGGTCTCCTCGAGGACCGAGTCGACGCCTGGGCTCATCCCCCGGAGCGCGCGCACGGCGCGCGTCGCCGGTCCCTTGAGCGCGGAGAGGGCGCCGGGGAGCTCGGAGAGCGGACGCGCCTCGTGCACGTCGAAGCGGGCCTGGCTCTGGGGCACCCCCAGCCGGGGGCCGACCCACAGCTCGCCCTTGATGCGGTCGGTGAAGAAGGTCGAGTCGCTCTTCCCGGGGTTGGGCTCGACGAAGAGCACGTCGCGGTGTCCGCCGCCGGCCTCCGGTTGCATGAGGAGTACGCAGTCCGGCTCGAGGTTGCCGGTGAAGTAGTAGAAGTCGGTGCCGGGACGGAAGCGGTAATAGGTGTCGTTGGCGCGCACCTTCTCGTGGCCCGTGGGGACGATCAGCGTCTCGCCGGGGAAGAGCTTGCTCAGCGCCCGCCGGCGGGCGGCGTACGCCCCGGCGTGCCGGAGCTTCGGCGGCAGCTTCGTGCTCGCGGGTTTCCACTGGCGGACCATGAAGTCGAGCAGCGCCGGCGGGGGAGCCGTGTCGTGGGTGGCAGGCCTGGCGGTGGGCTCCGAGGGCGTCGGCTCGGCGGCGCGAGAGCGCGCGGCGTCGGCGGGCGTGGTCGGGGGATGGGCCATGGTGAGGAGCCTCCGTTGAGGGCCGCCCAAGCTACCGCCGGGATGCGCCGAGGTACAGGCGGTCCGCTGCAGGGCGTCGTCCCGTGGCCCACCCGAGCGCGAAGGGAACGACGGTCTCGCTGCGGAGCGTCCTCGCCCCGAAGCCGAGCGGCCGGAAGCCCCGGGACTGGAGGAGCTCGCGCTCGAAGGGAACCCACCCGCCCTCGGGGCCGATCGCCAGCGCGAGGCGTCCCTCGTCCGAGGGCGTCCGTGGCCCCTCGTCGCCCGGGTGCAGGAGCCAGCGCTCGCCGGGCCCGAGGAGGTCGTCCATCCGGTCCTCGACGAACGGCCGGAAGCGCGGCTCGAGCTGGACCTCGGGGAGGACGGTGTCCTGGGCCTGCTCCAGCCCGTCGAGGAGGTGCTTGCGGAGGGTGTCCGGCTGGAGCACGGGGGAGGCGAGGTAGCTCTTCTCCACCCGCGCCGCGGCGAGGAGCACCAGCCGGTCGACGCCCATCGATGCGGCCGAGGCGAGGATGCGGCGGAGCGCCTTGGGGCGGGGGAGCGCGAGCACGAGGTCGACTCCGGGGCGCGGCGGTGGAGGTCGGTCGAGCGCAGGACGCAGCACCGCCTCGGTGTCGGTGAGGCTCAGGACCTCGGCCGTGCCGATGGAGCCGCCGACGACGCCGGCGCGGACGGTGCCGCCGGGGCCGGTCCGGAGCACCTCGCGGAGGTGCCGGAGTCGCGCGCCACCGAGCCGCGCCGTTCCGTCCGGGTGCAGCTCTTCGGGGAGGAGCAGCAGGAGATTCATCGGAGTTGAGTGCCTCAGGGAGCGAGGCGGTGAGTCATCTCAGCACACCCCCGAGGTCCCGATGCGTCGAGTAGATGATCTGCCCCGAGGAGACGCGGCGGCCCGGGGTCCGTGCGGAGACGGCGATTCCGCGGGGCCTGTGCGCCCTCCCGGCGCTCCCGGGAGACGGGGTGCCGCAGGACACGAACGGTCAGGGCCGCCGATGCCCCGGCCCGTCCGGCGTCCCTCGGGGCGGCTTCCCCTGTGCCCCACTTCCGCTACAAACCAGAGCGTGAACCCCCGTCCCGGGCCGTCGCGCGTCTTCGAGCGGCTCGCCGCCGACTACCAGGCCCGCCCTCCGTATCCGGATTCCCTGGTCGCTCGCCTCTCCGAGCTGGCCGGGGCTCGCCGTCCGGTGGTGGACCTCGGCGCGGGCACCGGCCTCCTCGCCGCTCCGCTGGCCCGCCTCGGCCATCCTGTCCTGGCCGTGGAGCCGGCCGCGGCGATGCTCGCCGCCTGCGCGGAGTCCTGCACCGGGCTTCAAGTCTCGGCGGTGCTCGCGCCCGCGGAATCGACCGGGCTCGGCGCCGTGGACGCGGGGCTGGTGCTGCTCGCCGACGCCGTGCACTGGGTTCGCCCCGACGCGGCGGGCGCCGAGGCGCGAAGGCTGCTCGCTGCCGACGGCGTCGCGGCGGTGGTCGCCCCGGAGCCGATGGACACGCCCTTCATGCGCGGGCTCCGCGCGCTCCTCGTCTCCGCGAACCCGAAGGCCCGCAGCCTTGCCTCGGGGCAACGCAGCAGGCAGTTCCTCGCGCTCGCCGCCGGACCGGGGCGCCCGCACGAGGAGCGCTGGGAGCAGCGGGTCCTGCTCCCGGCCCTGACCCTCCGGGCCGTGGTGCGCTCTCTGTCCTACGGTGGACCGGCCCTCGGCCCCGCGAGTCTGGAGCGGCTCCTCGCCGATGTGGACGCCCTCGGCGAGCGGGAAGGCCGGGAGTGGGCGAGGGTGCTGCTCCTGCGATGGCTCAGGCGCGGGCGGCGTTCACGCCGGACTCGAACGCATCCACCTCGGCGGTGACCGGGGCGACGGCGGCGGTCTGGCCCGGATCGTCGAAGGGAGCGCGGCCGAGCTGCTTGGTGCCGAGCGACGGAAGCACTGGCGCCAGCAGGTAGTTCCGGAGACAGAACCACCAGAAGCTCCGCTCGTTGAGCCGCGGATCGATGGAGGGCGCGAGCTTGCGGTGCAGCTCGAGGAGCGTGCTCCAGTGCGCCCCGGCGAGTTCGTGATGCGCCGAATGAAGGCCGTTGTTGAACAGCAGGAAGTTCAGCAGCGGCGAGGTGAAGCTCCGGGAGTGGTCGTGGTCACTCCACGGGTCGGTATGCACGTGCTGGACGTAGTTGAAGAACATGATCGTCCACAGCGCGAAGAGCGCTGGGCCGAGGAACATCAGGCTCCACACCCAGAGACCGGTCCGCCATCCGTGGAGACCGATGGCCAGCGCGAAGAGCGAGAGGTGCACGCCGATGAAGAGCGCGTACTGGCCCTGGATGGTCCGGTACAGCTGCGGGTTCTTCTCCTTCGCCTTCTGGATGTAGTCCTTGATGGGCTCGGACTGGTAGTAGCTGGAGACGAAGAAGTAGGTCGCTGCCACCAGCGCGTTGTGCTTGTTGGTGTGCCGCCAGGTGATGGTCGCGTCCCCGGCCTTGTTCACGAACTTGTGGTGGTTGAGGTTGTGCGTGGGAACCCACGCAAAGGTGGGATACCCGTAAAAAATGCTGAGCCAGTTTCCGAACGCGCCGTTGAACCTACGATCGCGGAAGGTGGGGGTGTGGTTGTGGTTGTGCGCGATGACCCCGGCGGACAGCGCGAGGTAGCAGCTCAGAGGGCACAGCCAGACCGCGAGCTCGGGACGAAGGTACGGGAGAAGGGCGACGACCGGCATGGCGACAGCCCAGGCCAGCGTCCGCCGGTCGGCGGAATACCGGAGGAACATAGACGCCTAAGTCTCTCACGGGCCGCCCCTCCCGGCCATGAAGACTTTCTAACCTGTCCGTGAGAGGGGTTACTGGCGGGCGGGGGGCGGCTGAGCCAACTGGATGGGGAAGCGTCCAGACGCCGACAGGAGGTCGATGGCCGCCTGCCGCTGGTTGTCCTCGGCGATGACCGCCAGGGTCTCCGCGTCCCGGGCCCGCCGCTGGGCGTCGATGAGCTCGAGGTTCGTGCTCGCTCCCGCGTGGTAGGCGATGTCGGCGAGGCGCATGGCGTCCTCGGCCAGCCGCGCCGAGTTCCGCTGGCGCTCGACCGCAGCCGCCGTCCGCTCGACGTTGTCGATGGCGGCGCGGACGTCGGAATTGGCCTGCCGGAGCGTCGTGTCGAGGTTGATCCGGGCCTGCGAGAGGAGCGCTTCCCGCTCGTGGGTGCGGCCGTAGCGGGCCCCGCCGTCGTAGAGGTACCAGGTGAGGAGAGCCTGAACCTGCCATCCGGTCTTGAGAGTCGTGAGCGACGAGGGCTCCTGGTAGAACGGCGAGGCCACCACCGTGATGTTCGGCAGGTACTCGGTCCAGCTCATGTTGAGGGACCGGTCGGCCGCCGTCTCCTCCTGGCGGAACAGGAGGATGTCCGTCCGCCCTTGCGACTCGTCCAGGGCCTGGTCGAGCGTGGGCATCCCCGGGACCGCCGGAATGTCCTCCACGTCGATCGGCTCGTCCTCGCCGAGGAGGATGCCCAGCGCCTCCTGGGCGCGGTACAGGTTCGCGAAGCTCGTCTGGAGGATGGCCTCGTTCTGCTCCAGGTCCTGTCCGGCCCGCGCCCAGTCGACCCGGTTCCCGATGCCGCCCCGGAGACGGGCGTCGGCGTACTGCATGTGCGCGAGCGAGTTGTCGCGGGCCTGCCGGTTCACGTCCACCTGTCGCTTCTGGGCAAACACGGTCAGGTACGTCCGGGCCGCCGTGATGCCCACGGTACGCTCCACGTCGCGCTGCGAGAGCTTCGAGCTCTCCAGCCGGTCAGCGGCGCGCTTCCAGTCGGCCCACGCCGCCGGAGCGAGGATCGGGATGGAGAGGTTCCCTTGGATCCTGAGCGTGTCCCTGGCGGAGATCACCTCGTTCACGGTCCCCCCATCGGCGGTCGGGAACGGAGCGCTCAGCTCCTTGTTCAGGCGGGTGTAGGTGGCGTCCACGCCGAGCGTCGGAAGGGAGGCCGCGCGCGTCTGCTCCATGAGGCCGCCGACCCGGCGGATGTCCGCGGCGGCGATGAGGGCGGTCGGGTTCTTCGTGATGGCCTGGGCGACCGCGTCGCGAAAGTTGATCCGCCTCGCGACCGGACGCGTCGTGTCCGGGGCGGTGGACGTCGCGGCGACGGAGCCTCCGTCCGCGCTCAGCAGCGGGGTGTTCGAGACGTCCTGGCCGGCGGCGGACGCGGCGAGAACGAGGGCCAGCACCAGGGGAAGGCCCCGTGCGGCGCGGCGGACTGGTTTCCGAAAAGCATTCACCTGTTCCGACTCCTGCGATGTCGTGGGGGTGAAAACGGCGGCGCAGCGCTATAGCGCGGGCCCCCGCCATTCGCCTGCCGAAGTGGGGCTCCACCGGCGGAAAACGCGAGGGGGGCCTACCCGAAGCTGGACAGCCCCGAGAGAGAACGGTACGAGCGTGAAGAAGGGTGAAGATGCCTGAATCAGACCGCGTGTCCGCGGAGATCGTCCGGCTGGTGGGCCAGGTCCGCCGCCGGCTGTGGATTGCCGCGGCCCGGGCGCTGGCCGCTCGCGGCGAGTCCATCGTCGCCTGGAGCCTGGTGAACCGGCTCGCCGAGCTCGGGGCGCTCACCCAGCGCGAGCTCGCCGACGCCTCGGCCCAGCATCCAGCCGGCGTCTCGCGACAGCTGGACGAGCTGGAGCGCAAGGGGCTCACCGCGCGAGGAACCGACGCCACCGATCGCCGCCGCCGCCGGGTGGAGCTGACCGCGGCGGGCGTCCGCTGGTTCCGTCAGACGAAGCCGCTGGTGGACCAGGCCACGGCGCCGGTGCTGGCGGTGCTCCGTCCCGCGGAGAGGCGAATGCTCACCTCGCTCCTGCGAAAGGTCGTGGTCGCGCGGCCCGAGGACTTCAACGTTCCTCGAGCGCGTGGAGCAGCGCCCAGAGCGCGAGCGATCCCGCGGCGAACCCGAGCCACCGCCTCGCCCGTGTGAGCCGGACCTCGAGGCGGTCGGCGGCGAGCAGCAGCGCCCAGTGCTCGGGGTGATGCTCCGGGATGCGGAACGCCCTCCGGCGCAGCCGCCCCGCGAACCCCCGCGGAGGCTGGGCGTTGCTCACCACCCAGGCCGGCTTCTTCCGCCCGGGGATCTGGAGCACCTCCACCCGCGGCCGCTGCACCACCACCCGCTCGGGCGCGGTGGGAAAGGGCTCGGGGGCGTGCTCCATCGGCACTCCGGGGCGGGCGGTGATGTCCACGTCGTCGATGCGGCCCGGACCGCCCGGGGGGAGGTGGACGTGCAGCCCGTCGTCGCGGCGTCCGGCGCTCATCGGGTCTCTCCGTCCGGCAAGAGCACGCACTTGATGCAGCCCTCGGCCCGCGACTCGAAGAGACGGTAGGCCTCGGGCGCGCGCTGCAGCGGGAAGCGGTGGGTGATGATCCGCCTCGCGTCGATGCGGCCCTCGCGGATGTGCTTCAGGAGGTGCGGCACGTAGCGCTTCACGTTGCACTGGTTCATCCGCAGGGTGAGCCCCTTGTTCATCGCCGTCCCGATGGGCACGAGATTCCACGGCGGTCCGTAGACGCCCACGATGGAGACGTTGCCGCCCTTGCGCACCGTCTGGATACACCAGGCCAGCGCTGTCGCCACGCCGGCCTCGAGCTTGGCCTCGAGCCCCACGAGGCGCTCCAGCGGGCTTCCCTCGGCCTCCATTCCGACCGCGTCGATGCACACGTCCGCGCCGCGGCCACCGGTCATCTCCCGCAGCGCCATGACCGGGTCATCCACCTTGTCGAAGTCGAGGGTCTCGACCCCGTTGTATTCGCGGGCGAAGGCCAGCCTTTCGGGTATTCGGTCCACCGCGATGACCCGACCGGCCCCCATCAACCACGCCGAGAGCTGGGCGAAGAGGCCCACCGGCCCGGACCCGAAGACGATGACCGTCTCACCCTTCTGGATCTCGCCCATCTCCGCCGCCTGGTAGCCGGTGGGAAGGGCGTCGCTCAGGAAGAGGACCTCCTCGTCCTCCATGTCGTCGGGGATCCGGGTGGGCCCCACGTCGGCGAACGGGACCCGCACGTACTCGGCCTGCCCGCCCTCGAAGCCCCCGGTGGTGTGGGAGTAGCCGTAGACGCCGCAGGCGATGTCGTTCGACGAGGGGTTGGTGTTCTCGCAGTTGCCGAAGAGGCCGCGCTCGCAGAAGAAGCACCGCCCGCAGGCGATGTTGAACGGGACGACCACCCGGTCGCCTAGCCGGAGCGTCTTGACGTCCCGGCCCACCTCCTCGACCACCCCGGTGAACTCGTGGCCGAAGGTGCAGCCCACGCGGGTGTCCGGGACGAGACCGTGGAGCAGGTGGAGGTCCGAGCCGCAGATCGCCGCGCGGCTGACGCGGAGGATGACGTCCTGCGGATGCTCCAGCCTCGGGTCCGGCTTCTTCACGATCGAGACTTTGCCCGGACCCTGGTAGGCGAGTGCGCGCATGACCGGAAAAGGCTAGGGAGGCCCTTCCGTCCCGGCTACCCTCGGCCCGCCCCGCCGTCCGGAGGCCGACCATGAGCAGCCGCGCGCCGATGACCAATCTCTCGATCCTCCCGCTGGACCGGGTCACCACCACCTTCGATCTCCCCGGGCACCGGGTGGTGCGGAACCTCGGCGTGGTGCGGGGCATCGTGGTGCGCTCCCGCAACATCGTCGGGACCTTCGTCGCCGGGCTGCAGACGCTCTTCGGAGGGAACATCACCCTCTGGACCGAGATGTGCGAGCAGGCCCGCCGTGAGGCCTTCGAGCTCATGGCACTCCACGCCCGGCAGATCGGCGCCAACGCGGTGATCGGCGCACGCTACGACGCGACGGAGATCTCCGCCGGGGTGACCGAGGTGCTCTGCTACGGGAGCGCGGTGGTGGTCGAGCCGGTGTAAGGCGCTACTGGAGCCGCTCCCAGTTCCAGACGCCGGCGGCCCCCACCAGCACCGAGGGAAGCAGCGAGCAGAGCGCCCAGGCGCCCACCACCGGGGCGAGGGAGGCCGCCTGGAGCACCGCCAGGCCGACGTAACCGAACAGGCCCACCTTCCGGCCGCGCCAGAGCATGACCAGGCAGGCGATCTGGAGGAGCGCCACCGCGGCGCCGAGCGGGATGACCCAGGGCGCGCCCGCGAAGTGCTGCCGGTTCTCCTTCGAGAAGGCGAAGGAGAAGGCCTGCAGATCCGCCAGGCCGGCAAAGGCGCAGGCCACCGTGAGGAAGATGGAGACCGGGCGCCTCGGCGGGGCCGGCTCGGTCACCTCGGCCCTGCCGGCTTCTTCTCGGTGAGGCTCCGGTAGACGAAGGAGACGAACAGGTCCGGCTTCATGAAGCCTTTGCCCCAG